>JBBSRN010000178.1:0-5067 GCA_038242985.1 Propionibacteriales bacterium
GCCGGAACCGGACACCTTGCCCTCGTCGGTGTTCCCGTCGTCGCCGATGAGGCGCACCACATCGCCCTTGACCTCGTACTTGCCGACTCGGAAGTCCGACAGCCCCTGGAAGTCCTCGGTGAAGGTGCCGTCCTCCTCGAAGTGCACGATCCACTCCGCCGCGGGGGCTTCCCAGTCGCCGCGGATGGCGATGGCACCCGATGACGAGGAGTCGACCGAGGGCGTGGGGCCCGGCGCGGACGGCGCGGTGGCCGTGGACGGACTGCTGGTCTTCCTGGGTGCGGCCTGATCGGTGCTTCCGCAGCCCGCGAGCAGCGCCATGGCGATGGCGGCCGCGAGTGTGGCAACACTCATACGTGGATTCATCGTCGTCCTGTTCCGGTCGTGGCAGCGTCACGTTAGTCTGTCACGACCCCGAACCTACTCAGGAGTAGCCATGCAGGAGATCGTCGAGCAGGTGAATGGCGCCGGGACCCAGTCCGAGATCGCCCGCACGCTGCTGCTTCCGTACCTGAACCACGCCGCCGTCATGTACGAAAGTGGCTACGCCACCGCTCCTGACATCGACGCGGCGATGCGCTTTGGATGCGGCTACCCGATCGGGCCGCTGGCCCTGGTCGACGCCCTTGGCGCCGAGTCGGTCGCCACGAGCCTGGCGAAGCTCTACGCCGAGACCGGGGACGAGCTGCACCAGCCGGCAGCGGTCCTGACCTCGCACGCAGCGGACGGCAGCGTGTTCGCTGACGCCGGTGGAGATCCCGGGCAGGCCCCGCCCGCCTTCATGCACACCATCGACCGGGTCGGCGTGGTCGGCACCGGCACCATGGCATCGGGCATCGTCGAGGTCTTCGCCAAGGCCGGCTACGAGGTCACGTTCGTGGGCCGCAGCGAGGACAAGGTCGCTGGCGTGGTCGCCGCGATCACCAAGAGCCTCGACAAGGCCGTCTCCCGCGGCAAGCTCGACGAGGATGGCAAGTCCTCGGTGCTCGCGCGTCTGACCGGTACGGTCGAGCGCGAGGCCCTCGCCGATGCCGACATCATCGTCGAGGCCATCGCAGAGGATCTGGACATCAAGCTGGAGCTCTTCGCCGACCTGGACCGCATCGCCAAGCCAGGTGCGATCCTCGCCACCACCACCTCGTCGCTGTCGATCAACGCCTGCGCAGCCGCCACGAAGCGCCCGCAGGACGTCATCGGCATGCACTTCTTCAACCCGGCCGCGGTCATGAAGCTCGTCGAGGTCGTGACCGCCGACGAGACCTCCATCGAGGTCGACGAGACCGTGCGAGCGCTCTGCCTCGCCACCGGCAAGCACCCGGTCTCCTGCGGTGACCGCGCCGGCTTCATCGTCAACGCCCTGCTGTTCCCATACCTCAACGATGCCGTCAAGCTGCACGAGGCCGGCGGAGGCTCCCTGGAGGACATCGACGAGGCCATGAAGGCGACGCGCCTGCCGCTCGGGCCGTTCGCACTCCTGGACGTCGTGGGCAACGACGTGTCACTGGCCATCCAGCGCTCCCTGGTCGACACCTTCGGACATGCCGGCTGGCAGCCGGCGGAGTCGCTCCTGGGTGTCGTGGAGGCCGGCCGGCTGGGTCGCAAGACCGGCGCGGGCTTCCACACCTACTGATCGGACGAACCCGCCTGATCGGCATCCCGTGCTGTCCGGTTCATCGGTGCTGCCGGTGACCCGCTCCGTATGATGTGAGCGTGCCCCGCCGCCACCACCATCGCCGGCTGCCCGCGTCAGCCCGGCCCGTCACCGAGCGGATCGAGAACCGTGGGTCGGCGCAGTGGCACGTGCGTGCGCAGAGCGGTTCGGACAAGCAGTACCGCTGCCCCGGTTGCCTGCAGCCGGTGCGGGCCGGAACAGGTCACCTGCTGGTCTGGCCGGTCCAGAAGGCACTGCTGAGTGCCGCAGCGATCGACGAACGGCGACACTGGCACACCGCCTGCTGGCGTCGCGGCTCATGACCTGACGCCAGGCTGGGGCGCCGGGTCCAGGCGTCAGGCCTGGGTGGCGTCAGCGTCAGCGTCAGCGTCAGCGTCGGACGCCTCGATCGCCTCCGGCTCGACGGTCGTGGACTCCACCGTCCGTGGTCCTGCGTCCGAGCCTGCTTCTGCGTCGTCCTCGGACTCGGCGGCCTGCATCGCCTCGGGGGCGAAGGTGGACACGATGTCACGCAGCTGGCCCATCTGCGACATGATGCCGTCGCGCTTGCGCTGCAGGTCCTCGACCTCCGCACGCAGCTTCCGGGTGTGCCGCTCGGTGTCGGTGGTGGTGCTGGTGCGCAGGTGCTCCGCGTCGGCCCGAGCGCCGTTGAGGAGACCCTCGGCCTCCTTCTTGGCCGACTCCAGCATGCGAGCCGCCTCGTCGCTCGCGGAGTCACGAGTCCGCGCGGCCTGCGCCAGGACCTCGCGGGCCCGGTCGTCGGCTGCGCTGGCGCGCGATTCTGCGTCGTTCACGAGCTGAGTGGTCTGCTGGGTGGCGACCTGATGCGCCTCGGTGGCCTCGCGAGCCAACCGTTCGCGCTCCACCGCCAGCACGCGTCGCGCTTCGGTGACCTCGCGATCGGCAGCCGCACGAGCCTGCTCCACGTCGCGGGTGGCACCGAGTCGCATGTTCTGGGCCTCCTGCTCCGCCGCCAGGCGCATCTGGGCTGCCTCGCGCTCGGCGTGCCCCCGCTGATCGGCGGTGTCGGCCCGGGCGTCGGTGTTCATCGCCTCGGCCTCCTCGATCAGCACCGTTCGGCGCTGGTCGACGTCGGCGATGGCCTGGGACCTGGACTCCTCGACGCTCTTGGCTGCCGCGGTGAGCACGAGGTCGGCCTCCTCCTCGGCATTCTTGACCAGCTCGTCGGCGTGGCGCACCGCCCGCGAGCGGACGTCCTCGGCCTCCTGCTCGGCCAGACCCAGCAGCTGGGCCGCGTGGTTGCCCAGGCCGGTGTAGGTGGGTGTCTCGACGGCTTCGAGCCGCTCCTTGAGCTTCTCGATCACGTTGCGCAGGTTGACGTTGTCCTCTTCGGCAGCCTGCAGCGCCTCGGCGGCACGCCGCAGCTCCACCGACTGGCCGCGGGCGAACGAATCGACCGCGTCGCTGTCATACCCACCCCGGCGCGCCAGCGGAAAAGACGCTTCGGCGGACCTCTTCGCAGCATCGAGGACGGAGGTCGCGAGGTGGTCAGACATGGGCATCCCGTTCGATCGATCGAGTGGGTGGGCGGTTGTCAGCATAGCGTCCGGTGCGCGGAGGCCCAATCGCTCGAAGGCGCCGGGACCCCCGCCCTCATCAGACGCCGCGGAACCGATTGATCTCCTCGAGGTGGACCGCCCGCTTGGCCTCGTCGCGGACGCCGAGACCCTCTTCGGGGGACAGGCACAGCACGCCGACCTTGCCCTGGTGCGCGTTGCGATGGACGTCCAGAGCAGCCTGACCGGTCTCGGCCAGGGGGTAGACCTTCGAGACCGTCGGATGGATCAGACCCTTGTCGATCAGACGGTTGGCCTCGTACGCCTCGCGGTAGTTGGCGAAGTGCGAGCTCTTGATCTGCTTCAGGTTCATCCACAGGTACCGGTTGTCGTACTGGTGCATGTAGCCCGACGTCGACGCGCACGTGATGATCGTGCCGCCCTTGCGAGCGACGTAGACCGACGCACCGAAGGTCTCACGACCCGGGTGCTCGAACACGATGTCGGGATCCTCGCCACCGGTGAGCTCGCGGATCTTCTTGCCGAAGCGCTGCCACTCCTTGGGGTCCTGGTTGTTCTCGTCCTTCCAGAACCGGTAGTCCTCCGCAGATCGGTCGATGACGTGCTCGGCGCCCAGCGAGCGGACGATCTCGGCCTTCTCCGGCGAGGAGACGACACACACCGGGATGGCCCCGCCGTTGAGCGCCATCTGCGTGGCGAACGAGCCGAGGCCGCCGGAGGCACCCCAGATCAGCACGACATCGCCCTGCTTCATGTTGGCGCCGTTCTTGGACACCAGCTGGCGGTAGGCCGTGGAGTTGACCAGGCCGGGGCTGGCGGCCTCCTCCCACGTGAGGTGGGCGGGCTTGGGCATCAGCTGGTTGGCCTTGACCACTGCCAGGTGCGCCAGACCGCCGAAATTGGTCTCGAAGCCCCAGATCCGCTGCTGCGGATCCATCATGGTGTCGTCGTGACCGTCGGGGCTCTCCAGCTCGACCGACAGGCAGTGCGCCACGACCTCGGTGCCGGGCTTCCAGAGGTTGACACCCGGACCGGTGCGCAGCACGACGCCGGCCAGATCGGATCCGACCACGTGGTACGGCAGGTCGTGCCGCTTCGTGTATTCGGACAGGCGGCCGTACCGCTCGAGGAAGCTGAACGTGGACACGGGCTCGAAGATCGAGGTCCACACCGTGTTGTAGTTGATCGCGCTGGCCATGACCGCCACCAGCGCCTCACCGGGGGCCAGCTCCGGGATCGGGACGTCGTCGAGGTGCAGGCTCTTGCGCGGGTCCTTCTCCTTCGTGCTGAGGCCCTCGAACATGCCGACCTCGTCCTTGTGGACGGTGATGGCCTGATACGACTCGGGCAGTGCGAGGGAGCCGAAGTCCTCGGGCGGCGTGTCGCCGGCGAGGATGGCGTCGAGAATGTTCTGCACGGATGGACCTCCTGGGGTGTCCCGGCGATGCTATCCACCTGCCACTGACGCGGCCACGGAGATCGACTGTGATCCAGCCCTCACTCCGGCGATGTCGCCGCCGGCTCGGCGCCTACTTCGAGCCGGGGACCGCCGGCTCGGTGCCTACTTCGAGCCGGGGACCGCCGGCTCGGTACCTACTTCGAGCCGGGGACCGCCGGCTCGGTACCTACTTCGAGCCGGGGACCGCCGGCTCGACCAGCTCGACCAGGACGCCGCCGGCATCCTTGGGGTGCACGAAGTTGACCCGGCTGTCCGACGTGCCGCGCTTGGGTGCGTCGTACAGCAGGCGCACGCCGCGCTCGCGCAGGGTCGCCGAGACGGCGTCGATGTCGGCCACCCGGTAGGCGAGCTGCTGGATGCCCTGACCGTTGCGAGCGATGAACTTGGCGATCGTCGAC
>JBBSRN010000179.1:0-5060 GCA_038242985.1 Propionibacteriales bacterium
ACGGAGACGCAAAAACCCCCGTCGTCACAGCAAAGAACACAAAAATCGCCACCGCAGCAACCAACGCACCAATCTCCGGGCGCTTCAACAACGTGTTCAACGTCGAGCTGTGTACCAATCGTTCATCAGCCGTAGCGGTGGCCATGTGGTGCTCCTGTCGGTCAGATGCGCCGTGAGGGTGTGGGGCCCGACCTGAGCCAGGCCCCACCGCCCTCACGAAGCGGTCTAGCGTGTGCCGTTGGCCGCGTACTTCTGCACGGCCTTGGCATTGTCCTTCGTGACGAAGGCGGGACCGGAGTTGATCGGCTGGCCGCCGCCCAGGTCGTTTCCGTTGATGCTCTTCAGGTAGAGCGTCGTCACGCCCATGAACCCCTGGACGTAGGGCTGCTGGTCCACCGCGAACAGCACGGTGCCGTCCTGGATCGCCTGGACGACGTCCTCGGACAGGTCGAACGTGGCGACCTTCGCCTTGCTGCCGGAGTCCTTGACCGCGGCGACCGCGTCGACGGCGTACTGGCCACCGAGGGTCAGGACGGTGTCGATGTTCTTGTCGGACTGCAGCTTGGAGGTGATCGTGGCCTGCACCGCGTTGTCATCGGTGCCGTCGACCTGCAGGTTCTTCATCGTGCCGCCGAACGCTCCGGCCGCCGCCTTGCAGCGCTCCTCCAGACCGACGTTGCCCGCCTCCTGGATGACACAGATGGCGTTCTTCTGGCCCTCGGACTTCAGTCGTTCGCCGACCGCTTCACCGGCGATGGACTCGGACTGACCGATGTGGGTGATCGCACCGAACGCCTTGAACTTGTCGACACCGGAGTTGATCGTCACGACCGGGACACCGGCGCTCACCGCCGCCTTGACGCTGTTCTCCAGACCGTCGGGGTTGGCCATCGAGACCACGATGCCGTCGACCTTCTCCGCGACGGCTCCGTCGATCAGCTGCGACTGCTTGGCCGGATCGGGGTCCGAGCTGTACTTGACCTTGACGCCGTAGTCGGTGCCGGCCTTCTCCGAGCCGGACTTGACGCGGTCCCAGAAGGCATCGCCGGGAGCGCCGTGCGTGATCACGGCGTAGGTCAGGTCCTTGCCGTTGTCCGATGTCGCTTCGTCGGACTTGCCGGTGCCGGAGCACGCAGCAAGGAGCAGACCGACCGCGGCCAGGCCGCTGACGAGCTTGATCTTGATCATGATGTTCCTTCGTTTCTTCGGGGTGTTCCCGGCGTCATTGTGCCGTCGGGAAGTTCAGCTGGGCGAGGGATTCCTCGCTGACGTGTGGCCACCGGGTGGTGACCATCTTCTGTTGGGTGTAGAACCTCACGCCCTCGGGACCGTGGATGTGGTGGTCGCCGAAGAGCGAGTCCTTCCAGCCGCCAAAGGAGTGGAAGGCCATGGGGACCGGAACCGGCACGTTGATGCCGATCATGCCCACCTGGACCTTCCGCTGGAAAGTTCGTGCCACCTCCCCGGAGGAGGTGAACACTGCTGTGCCGTTGCCGTACGGGTTCGCGTTGACCAGCTCGAGCGCAGCGTGCAACGTCGGTACCCGCAGCACGGTGAGCACGGGTCCGAAGATCTCGTCGGTGTAGACCGACATGTCGGTGGTGACGTGGTCCAGGAGCGACGGGCCGATGAAGAAGCCCTCCTCGTGTCCCTCCACGACCAGACCCCGGCCGTCGAGGACGAGCGTGGCGCCGGCGGCCTCGCCCTGTCCGACGTAGTCCGCGACGCGATCGCGCGAGGCCTGCGTGACCACGGGTCCCATCTCGGTGTCGGGGTCGGTGCCGACCGACACCTTCAGGTCCACCGAGAGCTCGCGGATCTTGTCCACCAGGGCATCGGCAGCCGGCCCCACCGCCACGACGGCCGAGATGGCCATGCAGCGCTGCCCGGCCGAGCCGTAGCCCGCCGCCACGATGTGGTCCGCGGCGAAGTCCAGATCGGCATCGGGCATGACGACGGCGTGGTTCTTGGCCCCACCGAGCGCCTGCACGCGCTTGCCGGTGCGTGTCGCGCCCTCGTGCACGTACTTCGCGATCGGCGTGGAACCGACGAACGAGACTCCCGCGATGCCCGGGTGCTCCAAGATGGCGTCGACGGCGACCTTGTCACCGTGCACGACGTTGAACACGCCGTCCGGCAGTCCCGCCTCGGTGTAGAGACGCGCGACCAGGTCGGAAGCGCCGGGCACCCGCTCGGACGGCTTGAGGATGAACGTGTTGCCGGTCGCGATCGCGACCGGATGCATCCACAGGGGCACCATGATCGGGAAGTTGAACGGGGTGATGCCGGCGACGACGCCGATCGGCTGGCGGAACGAGTGCGAGTCGATGCCACCGGAGACCTGATCGTTGAACTCGCCCTTGAGCAGCTGCGGGATGCCGCACGCGAACTCCACGACCTCGCGGCCACGCACCACCTCGCCCCTGGCGTCGTCGAGGGTCTTGCCGTGCTCGGAGGAGATGACCGCGGCGAGCTCGTCCTCGTGCTGCACCAGCAGCTCGCGGAACGTGAACATGATGCGCGAGCGGGCCGTCACCGACACCTCGCTCCAGGTCTCGAACGCGCGTGCCGCGGCGGTCACCGCGGCATCGACGTCACCGGCGGTCGCGAGGCGCACCTGCGACGTCGGGACGCCGGCGGCGGGATCGAAGACGTCGGCGAAGCGTTCGCTCTCGCCCGGAAAGCTCGTTCCACCGATGTAGTGGTCGTACTGGGTCATGGCTTGCCCTTCTCCTCGGATGCTGCCTGCTCGGGTGCCGGCGTCAGAAGTGCGCGCTGGCGGGTCTTGTGCTCGTCGTACTCGCGACGAGCCTGCTGGGTCGATTCCAGGGTGGACACCTCGGCGACCGGCACGTCCCACCAGGCAGGACTGTCCGGGGCCGGGACCAGCGGATCGGTCTCGACGTGGATCACGGTGGTGCGGGTGGAGGCCCGGGCCGTGCGCACGGCGTCGCGGAACTGCTCGATGCCGTTCACGGGCAGCACGTCGGCGCCCAGGCTGGCGGCGTTGGCGGCCAGGTCGACCGGCAGCTTGGCGCCGTCGAGGCCGGTCGCGGTGCGGGACCGGTAGGCGGTGCCGAATCGCTGCGAGCCCAGGGACTGCGACAGGGCGCCGATGGAGGCGTAGCCATGATTCTGCACCAGCACCACGATGATCTTGATGCCCTCGGCCACTGCCGTGACCAGCTCAGAGCTCATCATCAGGTACGAGCCGTCGCCGACCATGACGAACACCTCGCGGGGCTCCGCCCCTGCCGACGCGGTCTCGTCCAGGACTGCCATCTTGACGCCGAGCCCGCCGGCGATCTCGTAGCCCATGCAGCTGAAGCCGTACTCGACGTGATATCCCTTGCGATCGCGGGTGCGCCACAGCTTGTGCAGGTCGCCGGGCATCGAGCCGGCCGCGCACACGACCACGTCACGCGGTCCGGACAGCTCGTTGACCGCGCCGATCACCTGCGACTGGATGGCCAGTCCGTCGGCCACCTGCGGCGCTCCGTCGCCGGTGTAGGCCCGCTCGACGACGGCGTCCCACTCGGCCGCCAGCTCGGTGGCGCGGGCGGTGTGGGCGGCGTCGGCGGTCCAGCCGTCCAGCGCCGCCGTCAGCGCGGTGAGGCCTGCGCGCGCGTCGGCGACGAGGCTGGTTGCGGAGTGCTTGTGGGTGTCGAACGCGGACACGTTGAGATTGACGAATCGCACCGCGGGATCCTGGAACACGGTGCGCGATGCGGTCGTGAAGTCGCTGTAGCGGGTGCCGACGCCGATCACCAGGTCTGCCTGCTCGGCCAGGGTGTTGGCCGCGGTGGTGCCGGTGGAGCCGATCGCACCGACCGACTGCGGATGGTCGAACGCGAGCGAGCCCTTGCCGGCCTGCGACTCCGCGACCGGGATGCCCGTCGCCTCGGCGAACACCCGCAGGGCCTCGTTGGCCTGCGAGTACGCCACCCCGCCGCCGGCGACGACCAACGGCCGGCGGGCCGAGCAGATGGCCTCGACGGCACGCTGCAGCGCGACAGGCTCCGGCACGGGCCGGCCCACGTGCCACACGCGCTTGGCGAACAGCTCGTCGGGGAAGTCGAAGGCCTCGGCCTGGACGTCCTGCGGCAGTGCGAGCGTCACGGCGCCGGTCTCGGCGGGATCGGTCAGGATGCGCGTGGCGTGCAGCAGTGCCGCGGCGAGCTGCTCAGGTCGGTCGATGCGGTCGAAGTACGCCGAGACCGGGCGAAAGACGTCGTTGACGGAGATGTCGCCCTGCTGCGAGCTCTCCAGCTCCTGCAGCACCGGGCTGGCCACGCGGGTGGCGAAGGTGTCACCGGGCAGCAGCAGCACCGGCAACCGGTTGATGGTGGCCAGCGCCGCGCCGGTGACCATGTTGGTCGCGCCCGGTCCCACCGATGCCGTGACGGCCATCGCGGCGAGCCGGTCGCGGTGCCTGGCGTACGCGACGGCAGCGTGCACCATGGCCTGCTCGTTGCGACCGTGGAAGTAGCGCAGGTGCGATGGATCATCGGACTGCTCGCGCTCCAGCAGGGCCTGACCGACACCGGCGACGTTGCCGTGCCCGAAGATGCCCCAGCAGCCGGCGAAGAACGGCGTCTCGACGCCATCGCGCTCGGTGTGCTGTGCCTCCAGGAACCGGACGACGGCCTGGGCGACGCTCAGGGTGGTCACGAGGGTCCTCCCTGCCCGAAGGGGAGGCGCGGGTCGATGGGCTGATCGGCCCAGGTGTCGCGGATCCAGGCGTGGGCCGGGTCGTCGCAGATCAACCAGGACCGTTCCTGGCCAGGACCGGCCATCACGTTGAGGTAGTAGAGGTCATAGCCCGGAGCCGCCATCGACGGACCGTGCCAGCCGTGCGGGATGAGCACGGCGTCGCCGGTGCGAATCTCGGTCGAGACGTCGATCGTGGCGTCGTCGTGGCCGTACACGCGCTGGAATCCGAAGCCGGGTCCACCAGCAGGTCCGTCGGCGACCTCGAAGTAGTAGATCTCCTCCAGGCGGGTCTCCTCGCCCGGGCGCTCCTCGTCGTGCTTGTGCGGCGGGTACGACGACCAGTTGCC
>JBBSRN010000180.1:0-5019 GCA_038242985.1 Propionibacteriales bacterium
AGTGACTCGCCGCACCGGACGGAGTGACTCGCCAGCGGGCCCTCCTTGCAACAGCGACAGAAAGCGACACCGATGACAGACACCACACTTCGGCCTCGCCGATCAGTGCTCTACATGCCGGGCGCGAACGAACGCGCCCTGGAGAAGGCCAAGACGATCGACGCCGACGCGCTGATCCTGGATCTCGAGGACTCGGTGGCCCCTGACGCCAAGGAGACCGGCCGCGCCAACGTGTGCGCTGCGGTGCAGTCCGGGGAGTACGGGCACCGTGAGCTGGCCATCCGGGTCAACTCGATCGGCACGCAGTGGCACGACGCGGACGTGGCAGCAGCCGCAGCCGCCGGGCCCGATGCCATCGTGGTGCCGAAGATCGAGTCGGCCGAGCAGGTGCTGCAGCTGGTCGCCGCCCTGGAGTCCGCCGGAGCACCGGACACGACCCAGCTGTGGGCCATGATCGAGACGCCGAAGGCGTTGCTGCACGCCGAGGAGATCGCTGCGTCGCACGAACGCCTCACCGTGATCGTGATGGGCACCAACGACATCGTCAACGAGACCTACGGACTGCACGTGCCAGGCCGGAACCCGGCCGTCCTGACAGCACTGTCCTGGACGCTGCTTGCCGCACGGGCGGCCGGCAAGACCGTCATCGACGGCGTCTACAACGACGTGTCGGATGCCGAAGGATTCGATGCCGAGGCCCGCCAGGGACGCGAGATGGGCTTCGACGGCAAGACGTTGATCCACCCGTCGCAGGTCGACCCCGCCAACGTGGCGTTCTCCCCCAGCGAGGACGACATCGAGCGCGCCCGCGGGATGATCGCCGCCTTCGACGAGGCAGCCGCCGCCCACCAGGGCGTGGCAACCTTCCACGGCAAGATGATCGAGGAGCTGCACATCCGGGACGCGAACCGCATCCTCGCGTTCGCCGAGGCGCTGTCCGGTCGCTGACCGAGCCCCGACTCCTGCTGTCGCCCCACCGTCTCCCCCGCAGGGATGGTGGGGCGAACAGCAAGAACCAGCGGCTCCGCCTCAGCGCACCGTGAGCGGCTCCGCCTCAGCGCCATCGAGCGGCTCCGCCTCAGCGCCATCGAGCGGCTCCGCCTCAGCGCCATCGAGCGGCTCCGCCTCAGCGCCATCGAGCGGCTCCGCCTCAGCGCAGCTGCGAGCTGTTGACGTTGGACTGCTGTGCTTCGCGGCGATGCTCCTGAGCCTCGCGACGCTGACGCACCGCCTCCACGAGCACGGCGCGGTCGATCTCGGACAGGTCGTCCCAGGCGCGCCTGCGGTCGGTGCGCCGATGAAAGATGCTCATTGCCTTCACCTCCTCTCCTCGGGATCCGCCTGCTGGCGTGGTGTCGGTGATGGTCGGATCGTGCTGTGCGGACATGAGATGTGCAGGGGTGGGCAGTGTCATGGCGCGCCTCCTCTCGTACGTGAATGGACAAAGAAAAACCGCCTCGGATCCACAGGATCCGAAGCGGCGGTCGAGCCGACGAGCACGTGCTGCGTCAGGTGGGAGCTGCTGCGGAGGTGGAACCGGCAAAGGTCACGGCGTCATCGCGAACGATGAGTCCGAACGGTGTGGTGATGGTCTGGTTCATGCGGGTTGCACCTCCTCGTAGGTCTTGCCGGGCAGGACAGCGTCGAGTGACAGACCCTAGCGGTCCGGATCCGCCGATGTCGACCTGCTTCCACCGATCCGGCGCCGTCGAGCGCGATCTGGCCGCACTCAGGAGAAGTCGAGCCGGTCGTCGATCTCATCGCGGGTGTACCCGCTGGCGTAGAGCAGGTCCGCGGCCAGGGATCGCACCTGCGCGGCCACCGTCGCGCTGTTCATCGTCATCGTCTCGGTCAGCGCGTTGGTGGCCAGTCGAGCCGATTCGATCAGGGCCTTTCGCGCCTCCTCGAAGTCGTCCTGCTCGGAGAGGTCGTTGGCGAAGATCCTGAAGGCGTGGGCCAATCCGTCGAGCGCCACCTCCATGCGGACGGGGACAGGCTCGCGCCGGCGCAGCAGCGTGGACGTCTTGCGGGCGAGCACCCGGGTGTCGCGGACCGCGTTGTCCAGGTCGTGGACCGTGGCCACGTAGGTCTGGACATGTTGACGCTGGCTCCATCGCACCGGCGACATGCGAGCGATCTCGGCCACGTTGGTCGCCGTCGACGTCATGACCTCCACCTGCGGCTGCATGTCACGCGCCATCGCCAGCTGCGCGTCGGCAAGATCAGGATCCACGGTGCGCATCGCCTGCGCCAACCGTTCGAGGATGTCGGCCAGCTGCATGAGGATGCGTTGCACCTCGCGGTCGATGTCGCGCACCGGGTTGCGCGGGATGAGCAGCACCAGCACGAGTCCCACCACGCCGCCCACGAGGGCGTCGAGGAAGCGGGTGACGGCCGGGTTGCTCGCCCCGGCGGCCGGGACGATCGCCGCCAGCAGCACCGATGACGTCGCCGACTGGTTGAGGGCGAGCCCCTTCAGCCCGAGCAGGGTGGCCAGGACCATCGTGAGCACGACGACCAGCGCCATCTGCCAGGCACCGCGCCCGATGGTCAGGACCAGCAGCTCACCGCTGAGCACACCGATCGCGACCCCCAGCACCAGCTCGAACAACGTGCGACCACGCAGACCGGCGCCGGCGATCAGCACGACCACCGCGGCGATGGGGGCGAAGAATCCCTGCGGGTGACCCAGCACGTGGACCGCGAGGAAGAACGCGATAGAGGTGCCGAGACTGAGCCGCAGGAGGGTGCGCCAGCGGCGGCGCAGCACCCAGAGCCGATCGACGAACGTGTCCGCAGGGCGACGCAGCCTGAGCCGGCGAAGGGGGACGTCGCGCGCCGGGCTCATACCAGGTCAGCGAGTGATGCGGCGGACCACGATGGCACCGACGATGACCACCACGACACCGCCGACGAGCGGGACGACGGTGCCGGTGCGGACCGCGCCGTTCTCGTCGACGAACTTGCTGCGGACGCTGTTGACGCCGCGCCGCAGGATGTTCTTGGGGTGGACGGCGTCGACGAGCTCGTCAACGGTGCCTGCGAGGCGCTCGCGGATCTCGTCGATCTCGCGGACCAGGTCGTCGGACTGCTTCGACACGTCTCACCCTTCGTCAGGCCACGAGGACGGGCGTCGCCCTCAGCGGCACGGGACGAGTCGTCGTCCCCATGAGCAAGGATAGGGCCCATGACGGATCGACTGCAGGTCGGTGACCCCGCTCCCGACTTCACCCTGCCCGACGACACCGGTACCGATGTCACGCTGTCCACTCTCGACGGCCGGGTGATCGTGTACTTCTACCCGGCGGCGATGACGCCCGGTTGCACCGCGCAGGCCTGCGACTTCAGCGACTCCCTGGACCACCTGTCCGAGCAGGGCTACACGGTCATCGGCATCTCGCCGGACCAGCCGGACCGGCTCGCGGCCTTCCGCAAGCGCGACGGCCTCACCATCACCTTGTTGTCCGATCCCGCCAAGCAGGTCCTCACCGCGTGGGGAGCCTTCGGTGAGAAGAAGCTCTACGGCAAGGTCGTGCAGGGCGTCATCCGCTCCACGTTCGTGGTCGAGGACGGCACCATCGTCCACGCCGCCTACAACGTCAAGGCCACCGGTCACGTCGCCAAGCTCCGCCGCGATCTCCAGCTCGACGCCTGATCCCCGCACCACCGCCGCGGGCGGGGAGCTGCTCGGGTCATGACTTCGGCTGGCCCGGCGAACCAGCCGACCTCCGCACCGCGGGAGGCAATCGCGGCGATAGACTCCTCGCACCTGCCAGCTGGTTCGCCAGTGGTCGCTGGGCTGCACGGAGGGATCATCAGATCCGTCCACGTGTTGCTGCCTCGAGGTGGGGCCGATGTGGTGGAACTGGTAGACACGCAGGTTTTAGGTATCTGTGTCTTCGGACGTGCAGGTTCGAGTCCTGTCATCGGCACAGGTGAGCAGTGAGCTGGTGAGCACCGACCTGGGGTGAGCACGTCCGCCAGCAGCGGTCCAGTCGCCTACGGGCAGAGCTTGGGCAGGCCCCTGCTGATCGCGACGGTCAAGATCTTGCCCACCACCGTGGCCATGCCGGGCGCGGGCGCGTTGAATCCGATCGTGTAGTCCAACGTGGTGCCGCCGCCGGCCGCGGGCGTCAGCACCTGCTTGCCCCAGTGGCCGGTCAGCGGGCTGCCCTTGGTGATCTCGTACTCGATCAGTGAGTGCGGCTCCACCACGGTCGTCGTCTCCTCGAACGCCGGGAGCGGCCCGATCTTCAACCGGCGGGTCGAACCGACGCCGTTGCGTGCGGTGGTGCCGTCATTGACCCGGGTGATCTTGGCCATGAACACCGGGCCGAGGTTCTCGTGCTCGGAGAGTCGGTCGAAGACGGTGACCGGATCGGACGTGAACGTGTGCGTCACGTGGACGCGCTGCGGAGCTGCCATGGTTGGTGAGTCTAACCTCGGGTCCAGCGCGAGATCGTCAAGGACGAATGCGCCATGTCCATCGGCATTCTCCGTCATCGTTGGTAACCTGTTGCGCACCTCCAACGACTGGATCGTTGGAGCGACCCACCAGGTGATCGGCAGCGCCGGTCCGTGAATCCTTCGATGCACGAACCGCGCCGTCTGTCCCCGCACCACCTACGTTCGGGAGAATCATGAGCACCGGAACCATCATCGCCATCGTCGTCGCAGTCATCGTGCTGCTCGTCGTGATCGGCGTCCTGGCGCGCGCCGCCGCCACCAAGAAGCGGCAGGTGCGCCACGACCAGGCCGACGGCATGCGCCGCGAGGCCGCGGAGCGCGAGAGCAAGGTACGCCAGCACGAGGCCGGTGCCGCCGAGGTGCAGGCCCAGGCGCGCAAGCAGCGGGCCGAGGCCGACGAGCAGTCTGCGCGCGCCGAGCGCGTGGAGGCCGAAGCCGCCGATCACCAGAACGTGGCCCAGGGGATGCGCGACGAGCAGCACGACCACCTCCGCCGTGCCGATGAGCTGGACCCCGAGGTCCGTCGTGGCGATTCCAACAGCGACGACCGCG
>JBBSRN010000181.1:0-5017 GCA_038242985.1 Propionibacteriales bacterium
AATCCTACGGCGATGACTGCCATGGCAGGTTCGGGTCATCCGGGATGCAATTGAGCCATGGCTCCAGGAGGACATGACGTGACAGCACAGCGCAGCATCCGGATCGGCATCGACACCGGCGGGACGTTCACCGACGTCGTCGCCTTCGACGAGGCCAGCGGGGAGATCTTCACGACCAAGACGCCGTCGACCCCCAGCAACCCTGCCGACGGCTTCATGGCCGGCGTGGCCAAGGTGCTGGAGCAGGTCGGGCTTCCTGCCGACAGCGGCGACGCCATCAGCGGCGTGAGCCACGGCACGACCGTCGCGACCAACCAGCTGCTCGAGGGCAAGGTCGACCGGGTCGGCTTCATCACCAACGACGGGTACGAGTCCGTCCTGGAGATCGCCCGCCAGTCCGTTCCCGACGGCTACGGAAACTCCTACTTCTGGGTCAAGCCCAACCGGATCGTCCCCCGGGACCTCGTCAAGACGGTCGTCGGACGCCTGGACTTCCAGGGCAACGAGATCCGGCCGTTCGACGAGGACCAGGCCCGCCGCGTCGCCCGGTGGTTCAAGGACCAGTCCGTCAACACGCTCGGCGTGTGCCTGCTGCACTCCTACGCCAACCCGGCGCACGAGCAGCGCCTGCGCGAGATCCTCACCGAGGAGCACCCCGAGGCGATCGTCTCGGTCTCCTCTGAGGTGCTGCGCGAGTACCGCGAGTACGAGCGCTCCATGACGACCCTCGTCGATGCGTCGGTCAAGCCCAGCGTGTCGCGCTACATCGCCAACATCAAGGCCCGCCTCGACGACTTCACCGCGACCGACGGCGAGCGCAACATCCCCTTCTACGTCATGAAGTCCAACGGCGGTGTCCTCAGCGCGGACGAGGTCGTCAAGCAGCCGATCTCCACCGTCTTGTCGGGACCGGCAGCGGGCGCCCTGGGCGCAGCACTGATCGCCCAGAACGCCGGCTTCGATCGCGTGCTGACGTGTGATGGCGGCGGCACGTCGACCGACGTCTCGGTCGTGATCGACGGCGAGCCCACGCTCACGACCGAGGGGACGGTCGGGGTCTATCCCAGCAAGATCCCCATGATCGACGTCGTGACCGTCGGAGCGGGCGGTGGCTCGATCGCCTGGTTGTCCCCCGAGGACGGACTCAAGGTCGGGCCCGCCTCGGCCGGCGCCGATCCGGGCCCCATCTGCTACGCCAAGGGCGGCACCGACGTCACGATCACCGACGCGCACGTCATGCTCGGGCGCATCCCGCCGCACCTGCTCGGCGGGGAGATCGGCCTGGATGCCGAATCCGCGCGAGCCGGCGTCGTCGAGCTGGCCGCCCGGCTCGGTCTGACGCCGGAGGAGTGCGCCTCGGGCGTCCTGGAGATCTCGGCCTGGAACCAGGCCAATGCGCTGCGCCAGATCACCGTCAAGCGTGGTCTGGACGTCCGCGACTTCACGCTGACCACGTTCGGTGGTTCCGGTTCGCTGCTGCTGTGCCGGCTGATGGACATCCTGGACATCCCCACCGTCCTGGTGCCGCCCAACCCGGGCAACGTCTCGGCGTTCGGCCTGCTCACGGTCGACGTCAAGAACGACTACGTGCAGACTCACGTGACCCTGCACGAGAACATCGAGGTCGAGACCCTCAGCTCGTACCTCGACGAGCTCACCGGCCGCGCTCGCGAAGCCCTCGACAAGGAGGGGTTCACCGCCGACCAGCACCGCTTCGTGCGCACCGCGGACCTGCGGTACTTCGGTCAGGCCTTCGAGGTGCGCGTCCCCGTGGGCGACGGCGCCATCACCCAGGATCTGGTCGATGCTGCCGCGGATCTGTTCCACGCCGAGCACCGCGCGCTGTACGGCTACGACTTCGCCACCGACACCACGCAGCAGGTCGAGTGGGTCAACCTGCGGGTGTCGGGGATCGGGCCCATCACGCGCCCGGCGTTCCAGGAGTCAGTCGTGGATGCCGGCGCCGACGCGGTCGCGCCGAGCAGCCGTCGTCAGGTCTGCTTCGACACGGCCACCGGCTACGTCGACACGCCGATCTACTGGCGCCCCGACCTCCTGGCCGGCAGCACGATCGCCGGTCCGGTGATCATCGAGGAGTTCGGCTCCACCGTGCCGGTCCACCCCGGCTTCGTCGCCACCATCGACAACTTCCTCAACATCATCGTCACTCGCGAAGGAGTCACTCGATGACCACCTCACAGCAGGCACCCACGCAGTTCCCGTTCGGCACGCTGACCACCGACGCCGGCGCCTCGGCCGATCCGGTGCTCATCGAGATCGTCCAGGGCAGTCTCGCCTCGGTGGAGATGGAGGTCGAGACCGCCATCGCGCGGACCTCGCGCTCCCCCATGATCCGCGACGCCCACGACTTCCGCGCCGGGATCCACGACCGGCTGGCGCGCAAGCTCACCGGACGTTCCTACAGCGCGCTGGTCCACCCGATCGCGCGGGACTTCCCGCTCGAGGAGATGGTTCCCGGCGACGTGTTCTTCCACAACGACGTCTACCAGTCCGAGGGCGGGATCGGCCACCTGCCCGATCTGTGCGTCACGGTGCCGGTCTTCCACACCAACGAATCCACCGGCAAGCCCGAGGTCGTCGCCTTCGTCCAGGCCTTCGGCCACCACGACGACATCGGTGGCGCCGTGCCCGGCTCGATGCCCAGCAACGCCACGTCGGTGTTCGAGGAGGGCCTCATGGTCCCGCCGATCAAGCTCTGGGACGCCGGCAAGCCGGTGCGTTCGGCCCTCGCGATCATGACCCGCAACTCGCGCATGCCCGATGCGCTCGCAGCCGATCTCGACGCCGAGTGCTCGGCCTGCCTGATGGGCGCCCGCCGGCTCGGCGAGCTGTTCGACCGCTACGGCCGCGAGATCGTCGAGTCGTGCTTCGACGCGATCATCGACCGCACGACGCAGACCTACCGGCGCGAGATCCTGAGCCAGATCCCGGTCGGCACGTGGGTCTGGGAGGACTACGCCGAGCACGACGGGGTCGACGATCCCCGACTGCACACCCAGCGCATCACGCTGACCCGCACGTCCGCGGACGATGACGGCGGCGAACGCCTGATCCTGGACTTCGCCGGGACGTCGCCGCAGGCGAAGGGTCCGATCAACCACTGTGGCGACTACTCCGACGGGGTCTTCCTGAAGAAGTGGCTCGCGCCCATCCTGCGCAACCTGGCCGAGACGCCCGAGCGCATGGCCGAGCTCGACGTCAACGAAGGCATCGTGCCGTTGATCGAGATGCGATTCCCGCCCAAGGGCACGCTGCTGACGCCGATCTTCCCTGCGCCGACGAACGCCCGCACCTTCGTCATCCTGCGCCTGCTGGGCGTCCTCGCCGGCGTCATCGCCAAGGCCGTCGACGGCCGGATGCCCGCGGATCAGGAGACGATCCGGTACACCGGCGTCTACGGCGATGACATGGAAGGACGCCCGTACCTGATGCGCGAGGTGCTCGGCGGCGGCGCCGGCGGTCGCTACTACGCCGACGGCGAGGACACGATCCACGTCGTCCCGGACTCGCGCAACCTGCCGACGGAGTTCACCGAGTCCCGCTTCCCCTTCATCGTGGAACGACTCGGGCTCGCCACGGACTCTGGAGGAGCCGGACAGTTCCGCGGTGGTCTCGGCTACGAGAAGCACATCCGGATGCTCAAGGATGCCCACTTCATGTCGATCGCCGACCGCTCGATCCTCGCCTGTTGGGGCGTCAAGGGTGGCAAGGCCGGCAAGTCCTTCGACGTCGTCGTCAACCCGGGAACTCCCCAGGAGCGCCACGTCGACGCCCTCGCCGACGCCGAGCTGGTCGAGGCCGGCGAGACCATCAGGATCCGCACGACCGGCGGTGGCGGCTGGGGCGACCCGCTCGATCGCGATCCCCTGTCGGTGGTGCGAGACATCGTGTGGGGCAAGGTCTCGACCGAGTCCGCGCTGAGCGACTACGGCGTCGTGCTGACCGGATCAGCGGACTCCGACGATCTCGGCCACGACGATGCAGCGACGGCCGCCGAGCGCGAACGCCTGCGCGGCAGCCGCGAGGAGGAGGCGTTCTTCGATCGCGGCCCCGGCTACGCCCGTCTCAGTGGCGGCGCGACGTCGGCCGAGGTCGACTGGCTCTGATCGTGCAGGCCCCCATCGCCGTGGTCGGCGCGCGCGGGAAGACCGGGCGCGCCGTCACCGCAGCGCTGCGACGACGGGGAGCATCGACCAGATCGCTCGGGCGCGCCGAGCTGGGTGATCGGGTCGGTGCGCTGCGCGACTGCGAGGCCGTCTACCTGATCGCACCCAACCTGCACCCGGACGAGCCGGTGTTCGTCGAGTCGATCATCTCCGCAGCCGTCGAGGCGGGGACCACCCGTGTCGTCTACCACTCGGTCGTGTCTCCGTACGCGCCCTCCATGCCGCACCACCTGGGCAAGGCAGTCAGCGAGGACCTGGTGCGCCGGTCCGGGCTGTCGTGGACGATCCTCCAGCCGAGCTGCTACCTGCAGAACTTCCTGCCTGCACTCAGTGGACCGGCGCCGGCTCTCCGTGTCCCCTACTCGACGTCGAGACAGTTCAGCTTCGTCGACCTGGCCGATGTCGCCGAGGCAGCAGCGCACGTGCTCATGACCGATCGGCACGCCGGCGCGACGTACGAGCTCGGCGGGTCAGAACGCACGAGCCTGGTCGATCTCGCCGCCCTGGCGCGGAACATCCTCGGCGCCGACGTGCCCGCGCAGCGGATCGAGCCGTCGGTGTGGGCGACCACCCAGGGCGCTGCTCTCGAATCGCGCGAACGCGACTGGTTGCTCGCGATGTTCGACCACTACGACCGGCACGGGCTGCTGTGCGGATCGGTGCCGCTGCAGGCGCTGCTCGGTCGTCCGCCGACCACGGTCGAGGCCGCACTGCGTCGCGATCTGTGACCTCCACCGTCGGCGCGTCCCCCTCGGCACTGGCAACTGTTGCCCAGTTGTGGTCGAGGTGCTGGCCAGTCTTGATCGTGCGCCAGCACACACATCTCGCCT
>JBBSRN010000182.1:0-5016 GCA_038242985.1 Propionibacteriales bacterium
CTCGACCTCGTCCACGGCAGCTGGCTCGCGGCGTACCTGGTGCTGGTGTGCGGCGTGGCCCAGGTGGCCATGGGCGCAGCGCGGACGTGGCACCTGGACCATCACCAGCGCGCGCGCAGCTGGCCCTGGGTGCAGGTCGGAGCATGGAACCTGGGCAGCGTCGCGGTGATCGGCGGCACTCTGGCGGGTGAACCACCGGTGGTCGATCTCGGCTCGGTGCTGCTGGTCGTCGCAGCGGCGATCGCGCTGGGTGCCGCCGGACCGGGCTCAGACGCGTCGATTCGTCCCACGTCTGCCGGAGCCCTGCCGCTGGTCCGTGGGGTCTACCGGTTGGTCCTGGTCGTGCTGCTGGTCAGCATCCCGGTCGGCATGGTGCTGTCGCACCTGCGCCACGGCTGATCCCGTCGAGCATCAGCCGGGGCACATCCCAGGCACTCCGCGCGGCCCTCAGACGGCGAGGAACGCGCCCAGCACCACGAGCGCGATGCTGAGCAGGCCGAGCACGGCGCGCAGGAGGCCGGCGAATCGCGCGCCTCGACGCACCTGCTCGCCCAGCTGCACGTCGTCTTGCCCGTCGCGGGCCGCAGTCAGCAGGGCTCGGCGCAGCACCGTCATGCGTCGGGCCTGGACCACGGCGACGCCCAGACCGAGCAGCAGCGCTCCGGCACAGGCTGCCGCGGCTACCAGCAGCGCGTCCCACTCGCGATCTCGAAGCAGCAGGGCACCGGTGGCCAGGGCGATCACCAGGGCAGGCAGGCCGATCCGCAGGTAGGTGCGACCCAAGGAGCGGAAGAACGCGACGCGGGCCACCGGATCGAGCGTGGTGGTCGCAGCTCGGGCCACCACGGCGATCGCGACGTAGCCGCCGACCCAGGTGCTGGTGGTCAGGACGAGGACCGCCAGCACGATCGCGCCTGCCGGGTCAGTCATCGTTCGGGGATTCGGGTCGGGCGGGCGGCATCTCGTCGTTCATGGGGTTGCTCCTGACCGGTGAGTGGTGTTCGCGTGTGGGCCTGGCGCCGGCAGATCAGTCGAGCGACAGCACGATCTTGCCGCGCGCATGACGGGTCCGGACCTTCTCGAGCGCGTCGAGCGCCTGCTCGAACGGGTGGACCTGCTCGATCTGGAGTCGGATCGTTCCGGCGACGATCTGGTCCATCAGCGAGATCAGCTCGTCGCGCACGTCGATCTCGTACGGCACGCCGACGACGGTCACCGGCCGATCCGGCGCATGGTCGTCGCCGGAGATCGTGACGACCGTGCCGCCGTCCCTGACCACGCTGACGCTGTCCGTCGTGGTCTGAGGTTGCACGGCCAGCGCGGCGTCCACCCCGCCCGGTCGCCACTGCCGGACCTGGTCGGTCCAGTCCGCGTCGTGATAGTCCACCGCCAGGCTCGCTCC
This sequence comes from Propionibacteriales bacterium, assembly GCA_038242985.1. Classification (GTDB taxonomy): domain Bacteria; phylum Actinomycetota; class Actinomycetes; order Propionibacteriales; family Nocardioidaceae; genus Aeromicrobium. The sequence goes on from JBBSRN010000182.1 coordinate 1,403, forward strand.
GAGCGAGGCCAGGTACTCGTGGTTGCAATGCGAGGCGGAGGCCGAGACGTCCCAGCCTCGGGCGCGCGCCAGCTGCACCGCGAACGTGCCGATGGCGCCGGATGCCCCGGCGATGAAGATCGACGCACCCCGATCGAGTGGTGGGAGCGCATGGAGTGCCCGCACGATCGTGTTGCCGGCGACCGGCACAGCAGCCGCCTGCACGAAGTCCAGTCCCGCCGGGATCGACACGATCAGCGCGTCCGCGCGGACCGCCGCGTACTCGGCCCACGTCCCGCCCTTGGCCTGCATCGAGCTGACGAACGCGATGCGGTCGCCGGGGGCGTGACCGGTCACGGCACTGCCGACCTGCTCGACGACCCCGGCGGCCTCGATGCCGATGGGGAACGGGTAGGAGATGCCCGGTGGCAGGAAGTACGAGTCGTGGATGCCCACTCCCACCGCCTTGACCCGGACCAGGAGCTCGTCGGCGGCAATGTCCGGAACGGGAACCTGCATCAGCTCCACCGTGTCCGTCCGAGCCTCCTCGGGGATCACGAACGCCTTCATCATCTGCCGGTGTCTCCTCGTCGAGCTCGTGGACCACTCCCGGTGCCGGTGCCCGGTAACGGGAGTGTTGCCGATTCCCCAGATTGTCACAGACTTGAACCACCCAACTTGCCGACGTCAGGAACACCGCATGTCCGCCATCCTCTTCGGATCGATCAGCACCCTTGCCGACACCTCAGAGCTGCAACGTGACGCGTTCAATCGCGCTTTCGAGCAGCACGGGCTGGACTGGACGTGGGAACAGTCGGACTACGCCGATCTCCTGACCGGCAACGGCGGCCAGGACCGCATCAGCGACTACGCGGCCGCCCGCGGCGAGGACGTCGACGCCGGTGCGATCCACGCGACGAAGTCGGCCCTGTTCCAGCAGTCGCTGGAGACCGAGAGCATCAGCGCCAGGCCCGGTGTGGTCGACACGATGAACCGCGCCCGGAGCGAGAACCTCAAGGTCGCGCTGGTCACCACGACGAGCCCGGAGAACGTCACCGGTCTGCTCGCAGCACTGGGCCCGGACTTCGCGTCCGACAGGTTCGACGCCGTCCTGGACTCCAGCACCGTCGACACGGCCAAGCCGGACCCGGCGTCCTACCTCGCGGCGCTGGAGCAGCTGGGTGAGTCTGCCGAGCACTGCGTGGCGATTGAGGACAACGTCGGAGGGGTCCAGGCCGCTCGCGAAGCCGGGATCGCCTGCATCGCCTTCCCGAACGAGAACACCGCCGATCATGACTTCGACGAGGCGACCGAGCGTGTCGACGCCTTGCAGGCCGACAGCGTGCTGCAGCTGGCGCAGTCTCGGCCATGACCGCCACGACGCACGACGGAGATCCCACCATGAGCAGCGCCCCCCTCAGCAACCTCGTCGCCACGGACGAGGGATTCCACGTCGAGGCGTACGAGAAGATCGAGTACTCGCTGGTGATGGTGCCGGGCGTCTTCCGGCGGGAGAATCCCCAGCTGGCCGAGGCCTACGCGGCGCCGGGTCGCTGCTTGATGGTGATCGACGAGGCGGTCCTGCGCCTGCACGGCGAGCAGATCCGCGACTACTTCGAGCATCACGGCATCGATCTCACCGTGGTCGAGGTGCGGATCGCCGAGACTGCGAAGTCGCTGCGGACCCTGGAGCGCATCGTGGACGCCTTCGCCGACTTCGGCCTGCTGCGCAAGGAGCGCGTGCTGGTGGTCGGTGGCGGTCTGACCACGGACGTCGCAGGCTTCGCGTGCGCGTCGTACAAGCGGTCCACCGACTACCTGCGCATCCCCACCACGCTGATCGGCCTGATCGACGCGAGCGTCTCGATCAAGGTCGGAGCCAACCACGGCCGGCACAAGAACCGGCTCGGGGCGTACCACGCGTCCAAGCAGGTGCTGCTGGACTTCTCGCTGCTGCGCACCCTGCCGCTGGACCAGGTTCGCAACGGGATCGCCGAGATCATCAAGATCGCGACGGTGTCCCACGCGGGGGTGTTCGAGACGTTGGAGAAGTACGGCGAAGAGCTGATGACGACGTCGTTCGGGCACGCCGACGACGCCGAGCACCTGCGCGACGTCGCCGATCGGGTGACCTACGACGCGATCCACACCATGCTCGAGCTCGAGGTGCCGAATCTGCACGAGCTCGATCTCGATCGGGTCATCGCCTTCGGCCACACCTGGAGCCCGACGCTGGAGCTGGCGCCGGAACCTCCGCTGTTCCACGGACACGCGATCAGCGTCGACATGGCGTACTCGACGACGCTGGCTGCACGTCGCGGCTACATCGACAACGCCGAGCGCGATCGGATCTTCTCGTTGTTCAGCCGGCTCGGACTGGCCATCGACAGCCCGTACTTCACCGCTGAGCTGTTGACCCGGGCCACCGAATCGATCCTGCAGACGCGCGACGGTTCGTTGCGGGCCGCCGTGCCGCGGCCGATCGGGACCTGTCACTTTATTAACGACCTCACGATCGACGAGCTGGTGGACGCGCTGGCGGACCATCGCGAGGAGGCCGCCCGCTACCCCCGCGCCGGCCAGGGCGTGGACCAGTACACGTGGGCCGAGGAGCCGGCGACCCGTGCCTGATCGCGAACCACCGACGTCGCCGGGCGCAGCCCGACCGGTGACGCCGGTCGGGATCGCTGCTGCGCTGCTGTGCTCGGTCGAGGAACGTCTGCACGACGTGCCGGACCTCGACGAGGGCATCCGTGCCGACCTGCGTCGTGCCGTGCAGCTCATCGACGGACTCGAGGGTTACGTCGAGGCCTGCACCAGCTCGGCATCGGACCCGCTGACGGCATTGCAGCGCCGTACCGCGGACGCCGACTGGCGCGAACGGACGAACCGGGCCGGACTCCACCTGGAGCAGGAGATGCTCTCGGGCCATGTCGAGGGTCGACTGCTGGCGATGCTCGTCGGCCTGACCCGGGCTCGCAACGTCCTCGAGATCGGGATGTTCACCGGGTACTCCTCGCTGGCGATGGCCGAGGCGTTGACCGATGGCGGTCGGGTCGTGGCGTGCGAGCTCGACCCCGCGACGGCGGCGTTCGCCCGGGAGTGCTTCGACGCGTCACCGGCCGGTCATCGCATCCAGGTCGAGATCGGTGCCGCGGCCACCACCCTGGCGCGCCTGGCCGCGGACGGACAGCGGTTCGACCTGGTGTTCATCGACGCCGACAAGTCCGGTTACGCCGGCTACCTGGCCGCGGTGCTCGGATCCGGTGACGGGTCCGACGGGCTGCTCGCCGACGGCGGACTGGTGTGCGTCGACAACACCTTGCTGCAGGGTCAGCCGTGGACCCTCGACTCCGGGACCGCGTCGGTCGACGGGCTGGCCATCGCCGAGTTCAACGCCGCGGTGGCCTCCGATCCGCGGGTCGAGCAGGTGCTGCTGCCGCTGCGCGACGGTCTGACCCTGCTGCGAAGGACCTGATCATGGCAGGACGCGACACCACGGCCGGCCAGGCGGCGGCCGTGACCGCACGCACCATCGCGGCGCTGGTCCTGCTGCAGCTCACCGCGCCGGTCGACGCAGCCCTCGTGATCGCGGCCTGGGCGCGGCGAGGCGCGGAACCGACGCCGGAGCGTGC
>JBBSRN010000183.1:0-5015 GCA_038242985.1 Propionibacteriales bacterium
CGCCGGTCTCGAATCGTGCGCCGTCCTCGATCTGCAGCACGACGGACACCGACGGGTCGATCGTGCTCATGGCGATGGCGTACACCTCGGCCCCGGCGAACACGCCGGGCTCGCGCGCCACCAGCTGGGCGTGCGCCCTGGCACCGGCCGGCACCAGGGTCTGCGAGGTGATGTCGCCGAACGGGGCGTCCTCGTCGAGCGCCAGGTGGACGACGCGTTGGATCTGGCGGCGCTCAAGCATGGCTGGACCCGGGCCGATCGGACACAGCGCCGGACCCGGGCGCATTCAGCACAGCGCCGGACCCGGACCGATCGGACACAGCGCCGGACCCGGACGTATCGAACACGGCGATCACTCCTGAGTGGTGGGCCTGGGCGGGGTCGGTGTCGGGGTGGTCGGCGCGGAAGTGACCGCCGCGGGACTCCCGTCGCGCCAGCGCGCTCGCGACGACGGCGCGAGCGACCACCAGCAGGTTGGCGTCCTCGGCGGACTTCGCGTCGGTGACGGCGGGAGCCGTCCAGGTGGCGAGCTCGGCCGATGCCTGCTGGAGCTCGGCGCCGGTGCGGGACAGGCCTGCGGCGTCCCACATCAGTTGCTGCAGGTCCGAGCGGTTGACCTCTCGGCCGCCGTCGGCGCCGGTGAGGTCGAGCGGCGTGGGCTCGATCCACCCGTCGTCGAACGGCATCGTGGGTGCCGGGTCGAGCAGGGCCTCGACGACCCGCGATCCGTAGACCGCGCCCTCGAGCAACGAGTTGGACGCGAGCCGGTTGGCACCCTGCAGCCCGTTGCACGCCACCTCGCCGACCGCGTACAGCCCGGGCACGGACGTGCGGCCCCACTCGTCGGTGCGCAGTCCGCCCATGAAGTAGTGCGCGGCCGGGGTGACCGGGACCGGTTCGTGACCCCAGTCGTAACCCTGGGCACGACAGGCGGCGTCGATGTTCGGGAACCGCTTGGCCAGGAACTCCGCGCCCAGATGAGTGGCGTCCAGACGAACCGGACCACCCCTCCTGATCTTCATCTGCTGGGCGATGGCACGGGCGACGACGTCGCGCGGTGCCAGCTCGGCGTCGGGGTGGATGGCCTGCATGAACCGGTGGCCGTCGGCGTCGATCAGGTGTGCGCCCTCGCCGCGGACCGCCTCGGACACCAGGAAGTTGCCCGGGGCGTTCAACGAGGTCGGATGGAACTGGTAGAACTCCAGATCGGCGGCGACCGCACCGGCGCGCAGCCCGATGGCGATGCCGTCGGCGGTCGCGACCTCTGGATTGGTCGTGTAGGAGAAGAGCTGGCCCGCTCCCCCGGTGGCCAGGATGACCGCGTCGGCGCGCAGCTGCTCGCCGTCCAGCAGCTGGACTCCCCGCACCACCCCTGATTCCACCAGCAGGTCCACCACGGTGGTCTGCTCGCGCACCGTGATGGCGGACTCGCGGACCCGGTCGATCAGCGCGTAGGCGATGGCAGCGCCGGTGGCGTCACCGCCGGCGTGCAGGATCCGCTGGAAGCTGTGCGCTGCCTCCAGCCCGTGCGAGAGCTCGCCGTCGTGGCGGTCGAACGGCACACCGCGCGCGATCAGCTCGTCGATGGCCGCAGGTCCCTCGGCGCACAGGATGCGCACGGTGTCCTCGTCGCTGAGGCCGGCACCGGCGACCAGCGTGTCGGCGACGTGCGCCTCGACGGAGTCGCCGAGCTTCGGCGCCCCGGCGTCGGTCATGGCGTCGGTGACCACCGCGACGCCGCCCTGGGCGTAGCGGGTGTTGCTCTGCGCCAGATCGGCCTTGGTCAGCAGCATGACGTCGATCCCGGCCGTCGCGGCGTCGAGGGCTGCGGTCATGCCGGCGACCCCGCTACCCACCACGATCACCCTGTCGATGCCCTTCATCGCGGAAGCGCCGCCAGCATGCGCTCCAGCGCGATCTTGGCGTCGACGGCGATGTCCTCGGGCACGATGATCTGGTTGTGGACCTCGCCCTCGACCAGCTTGTCCAGCACCCAGGCCAGGTACCCGGGGTGGATGCGGTACATCGTGGAGCACGGGCAGACCACCGGGTCGAGGCAGAAGATGGTGCGATCGGGGTACTGCGCCGCCAGGCGGTTGACCATGTTGATCTCGGTGCCGATGGCGATCGTGTCGCCGGGCGCAGACGCCTCGACGAACTTGTTGATCGCGTCGGTGGACCCCGACGCGTCGGCGGCGTCGACCACCGGCATCGGGCTCTCGGGGTGCACGATCACCTTCACGCCGGGGTGCTCGACCCGGGCTCGCTCGATCTGTGCGACGGTGAATCGCTTGTGCACCGAGCAGAACCCGTTCCACAGCACCACCTTGGCGGTGTCCAGGTCGGCCGCGGAGCTCCCACCCAGTGGCTTGCGCGGATTCCAGGTCGGCATGTCATCGAGGCTGATACCCATCGCCTTGGCGGTGTTGCGACCCAGGTGCTGGTCGGGGAAGAACAGCACCCGATGGCCGCGTTCGAACGCCCACTCCAGCACGGTGGCTGCGTTCGAGGACGTGCAGACGATGCCGCCGTGCCGTCCGCAGAAGGCCTTCAGCGCGGCCGATGAGTTCATGTACGTGACCGGGATGATCGGTTGGCGGCCCTCGGCGTCGGGGGTGTCGAGCGGCCCGTAGACGGCCTCGAGCTGCTCCCAGCAGTCCTCGACCGAGTCCTCGTCGGCCATGTCGGCCATCGAGCAGCCGGCCGCCAGGTTGGGCAGGATCACGCGCTGCTCGGGGCGGGCCAGGATGTCGGCGGTCTCGGCCATGAAGTGCACGCCGCAGAACACGATGGTCTCGGCGTCGGGCTTGGTGAGTGCGGCGTTGGCCAGCTGGAAGGAGTCACCCACGAAGTCGGCGTACTGCACGACCTCGTCGCGCTGGTAGAAGTGGCCGAGGATGACCAGCTTGTCGCCGAGGGTCTCCTTGGCCGCACGGATGCGGGCGTGCAGGTCCTCGTCAGCCATCTTCTGGTAGGCGACCGGCAGCTGACCGGGGCGCACGACGGGTTCGGGAATGACGTCGTCCTCCGAACAGCCCGGTCCGTAGCCCGGGACGGTGTCGAACTCCCACGGACCCTTGACCAGCTCGACATCGCAGCTGTCGGCCGGGTCGGTGACGATCACGTCGTGGACGGAGGGAACGGTCATCGGGACTCCTCGAGATCGGATGCGAGTCGGTAGAGGGCAGGGGGTCGGTGGCTGGTGCCCTGCACGCAGGCACCGGTGGGCTCGACCAGGCCCGTGGCGAGCACCTGACGGCGGAAGTTCGCCGGATCGATCTGCTTGCAGAGCACGGCCTCGTGCACCTCGCGCAGCTCGGCGAGGGTGAACTCGTCGTTGCAGAACGCGTAGGCGATCGGTGAGTAGGTGATCTTGGCGCGCAGCCGACGCAGGGCGTGGGTGAGGATCGTGTTGTGGTCGAAGGCGAGCGCGGGTACCTCGTCGGCGACGAACCACTGGACGTTCTCGCCCTCCTGGTCTGCGTTGGCGGACTCGGCCTTGGCGATGGCCTGCGCGATCTCGTCGGGCCGCACCAGCGCCCAGTAGACGATCGAGACGACACGCTCGTCGGCCTCGGCCGCGGGATACCGGTCGACCGCTCCGAAGGAGTACAGCTGCTCGAGGTGCCGCGGTTGCAGATCGGTCGTGCGCTCCAGCGTGTGGCGGGCCGACGCCGTGAGGTCCTCGTGCGGTTCCAGCGGTCCGCCCGGCAGCGCCCAGGACCCCTCGAACGGTTCACGGATGCGGCGAACCAAGGGCAGCCAGAGGGTCAGCTCGCCGGTGGCCAGGTGCGGACGCAGCGCGAAGACCACCGTGGAGACGGCCAGCGAGACTCGCTGGTCAACCGTGGTCGAAGTGATCGTCATGCTGCGCACCTCCTTCGTGTCCCTTCGACACTAACCCTGCCTTAGGGTCACGTCAACACTAAGGGGCGAGTCGTTCGGCCAAACGCGCTTGTCAGTGTTGTCAGGGACGATGGGCGCATGCAGCTGGCAGACGTCGTCGCGGCCTCCGGTGAGGTGGGCGCAACCCGTTCGCGCAAGACCAAGATCGCCGCGATCGGCGCATTGTTGTCCCGACTCAAAGACGCCGAACCCGATGAGATCGCGACGGTGGTGTCCTATCTCGCCGGCTCGCTGCGTCAGCGGCGCACCGGTCTGGGCTGGCGCTCGCTGCAGACACTCCCCGCCCCTGCGCCCTCCGCCAGCCTGGGCGTGCTCGAGGTGCATGAGTCGTTCGAGCACATCGCCCAGCTGTCCGGCGCTGGATCGCAGCAGGCGCGCACGGTCGCAACCACCGCGCTGTTCACGCGCGCCACCGCCGACGAGCAACGCTGGCTGCGCGGGCTGATCACCGGCGAGATCCGCCAGGGCGCGCTCGACTCCCTGGTCCAAGAAGGCCTCGCCGCCGCTGGCGAGGTCCCGCTCACCGCAGTGCGGCGAGCCGCCATGATGGCCGGCTCCACCGTGGCGGTGGCGCCCGCGGCCCTCACCGGTGGCGAGGCGGCGCTCGCTCAGTTCGTGCTCGAGGTCGGACGTCCCGTGCAGCCCATGCTGGCGTCCTCGGCACCCACCGTCGCCGACGCTCTGCACCAGATCGGTGGCGAGGTCGCCGTCGACACCAAGCTCGATGGCATTCGCATCCAGGCGCACAAGCGCGGCGCCGACGTCGTGCTGGCCACCCGTTCGCTCGATGACATCACCGCCCGCCTGCCCGAGGTGGTCGAAGTCGTGCGCGCCCTGCCCGCCACTGACGCCGTGCTCGACGGCGAGGTGCTGGCCCTGGGGCCGGACGGCAGGCCGCGGCCGTTCCAGAAGACGGCGTCGCGCACGGCGAGGAGTGCGGGCGCATCCGGCACCACACCGGACCCGGGCGCATCCAGTACTGCGCCGGACCCGGGCGCATCCAGTACTGCGCCGGACCCGGGCGCATCGAACACTGCGACCCCGTTCTTCTTCGACCTGCTGCATCTCGATGGCCATGATCTCCTGGACGCCCCGGCGCCGAGCGGCTC
>JBBSRN010000184.1:0-4976 GCA_038242985.1 Propionibacteriales bacterium
GTCGGCCCAGGACCGCGGATACACCTGGTAGATCACGGCGTCACGCCACCACTGCGTCATGTCGCCCAACGTACGGGAGGGCAGGTGCCCTCGATAGGCTCGTTCCATGTCGCAGCGCACCCTCGTCCTGATCAAGCCCGACGCCGTGCGCCGGGGGTTGGTGGGACAGGTGTTGTCCCGTTTCGAGGCCAAGGGCCTGACGATCGTGACGATGCAGCACCGCTCCATCGACGCCGACATGGCCGACGCCCACTACGCCGAGCACGTCGAGCAGCCCTGGTACCCGCCGTTGCGAGAATTCGCCACGTCCGGACCGTTGGTGGCGCTCGTGCTGGAGGGCGACGAGGCGATCGCCGTGGTGCGCACCCTGAACGGAGCCACTGACGGGCGCGCAGCAGCGCCCGGCACCATCCGCGGCGACCTCTCGCTGTCGAACCGCGAGAATCTCGTGCACGCATCGGACTCCGAGGAATCGGCGGCACGCGAGATGGAGCTGTGGTTCCCCACGCTCTGATCAGGACAGTCTGGACACCTCAGTCGACCGGTGCAAAGCGCATCACCAAGGTGCCGGACACGCCGATGAGGGACGCAGCCCCCATGAGCACCGCCACGGGCACGCTCCACGAGCCCGTCAGGTCGTGCAGGTAGCCGGCGCCGAAGGGTCCGATGCTCGCCACGACGTACCCGAGGCCCTGGACGAAGCCGGACAGCGCAGCCGTGCTCTCCGGACTGCCGGAGCTCTGACCGATCATCGTCAGCGTCCAGGTGAACGCTGCTCCACCCAGGCCCAGCAGGATCGCCCACAACCAGGACGCCGCCGTGGGCGCCAGCAGCACACCGGCCCACCCGGCTGTGGTGACCGCTGCGAAGAACCACGGCAGCAGCGGCAGGCGACCGGTCCGCCGGATCAGCCATGGCAGCAGCAGGGTCAACGGCAGACCGACGAAGCTCAGCAAGCCAAGCAGCGCGCCGGCGTGGGTCCGGCTCAGCCCGGCGTCGACCATGATCGCTGGGAACCAGCCGAACTGGGCGTACGCCTGGGCCGACTGCAGGCCGAAGGATCCGACGAGGGCCCACGCCACGGGGGTGCGCAGCAACGATCGGTACGACACTCGGGGACGGTCGGAGAGCGTGTCGTGGTCACGCCACAACGCCAGCCACGGGAGCAGCGTGACGGCAGCCAGGATGGCCCACACGAACAGGCCGCCGCGCCAGCTGCCCAGGCTGTTGGAGATCGGCACGGTCGTCAAGGACGATGCGGCTGCTCCGCCCATCAGGGCAGCGCCGTACAGCGAGCTGATCAGGGGCAGCCGGTCGGGGAAGTGCCGTTTGGCCAGTGGCGGCAGCAACACGTTGCCCACGGCGGCGCCGACCAGCGCGACGGACGAGGCGAGCAGGAACACCGGAGTGCTGGACGTCGTGGATCGCAGCACCAGTCCGATGACGATCAGCACCAGCAGCACGACCGCGGAACGGTGCAGACCGAGTCGGCGCACCACGCCGCGCGAGCCGATGCCGGCGATGGCGAAGCAGATGACCGGAAGGGTCGTGAGGACGCCGCCCACCGTCGAGGACATGCCGAGATCGGCTCGCATGGTGTCGAGCACGACACCGAGGCTGCCCACGGCGGCGCGCAGGTTGAGTGCCAGCAGCACGATCGCAGCACCCACGAGCAGCCGTCCGCGCTGTCGGTCCAGCAGTCGTTCATCATCACGGCGGCGCAGCACGGAGTTCATTGTGAGCAGGGCGGACGCGTGGCGACCGACCGGGTCCTCAGGTGAGCGTCTGCGGCACGAGGCACCACGCGACGTGGTGGAACAGTCCGCGGACGTTGTCCGGCAACCAGATGACCTCGTGCGACGCCGATGCCAGGTCGACGTCGCCCTCGAGCGTCACCACGTCCTCGACCTGACGCGGATGATCGCCCACCCGATCCTCGAACGCGACCAGGGCGACGCGGACCTGGACACCGAACGGATTGCCGTTGGCCACGCCCACTCCCCAGAAGTCCTCGGGCTCGATCGTCGCCTTCTGGTCAAGATCGACCATGACCGCTCGGAGCCCGGCGTCCACCGGTGGGTGCTCGACCTCCTCGACGTCGACGATGGCGATCTGCACCGCGCGGACGTCGCGCGCCCCGGGACCGTCGAATCGCAGGATGTCCTCGACGGCGGCGTGACCGGGCAGCAGCGCCGCCCCCAGGTGCGTGCCGAGGACGGTACGCACCTCGACGTCGGGCAACGCGCTTCCGTACATGTTGTAGGGGACGAACGCGAGTGTCGGTCGAACGGCGGCTTCGGTGTGGTTGGTCATCGTGAGCTGTTGGTCCGGTGATCCGTCGACGGACTTGGCGACGTACTCGAACGACAGCGGTGCCTGCGGTCTCGACCTCTTCTTCCTCACGCGCCGAGCCTAGGGCCCGGCGCGGAACGCGTGGGTGAACGGGCGGGCCGGGTGTGCTGTGCGACACTGGCCACAGGTCGTGTGAGTCAACCAGACGCTGATCGACCTGACGACGTATCGCCGAATCCGTTCGGCAGGTGGGTGGAGCATCAGTCCCCGACCGCGACGCATCCCCCCGATGCTGACCGCGGCAGGAGCATCGCGACACCGCAGTGACAGGCCGGGTACGGCGCCATCCTGACCAAAGCTTTGACCCGCAGTGCGGGTCGCATACGTGCCGGAGCCGACCTGATGGTCGGAGCTTCGGTGAAGGAGAGCAGATGCTCGACGACGACACGAACGAATCCACCCAGGCATCCTCGACGGAGGCAGGCACCGGCCGTCGCCGGGCGGCCGGTCGGCCCGCAGGCCCACCGCCGGTAGCGGTGAGCTTCTCAGCGCCTGTTGCCCAGGCGCCGGACGTGAAGGCACCGGACGTGCAGTCCCCGACGAAGCGAGCTCCGCGGACCGATCCTGATGCAGACGACGCGGGTGACCCGCCAGCGCAGAAGGCTTCCGACAAGAAGTCCGAGCCCGCGAAGGCTGAGGGCCGGGAATCGGCGCGCGATGCCTCTGCGCGCAAGGGGGCTGACGCCGAGGATGGCTCTCAGCAGCCGACCGCTCGCTCGGCCGCCGCGATGTTCCAGGCGCCGCCCACGTTCCAGGCCCCACCCACCTTCCAGGCACCGCCCGCCGACCTCGCTCCGCCTCGGCCGCAGGCCCAGCCGGTCGTCAGCGACGACAGCGACGACGATGACGACGAGGATGACGACGGGCCCAAGCGGCGTCGCCGCAGCCGGGGAGGTCGCCGTCGTCGCAAGGGCGACGGCGAGCAGGACAGCACCGATGACGGCGCGGGTTCTGACGAATCGGGATCCGATGATCAGCAGGACGGTGCGGACGGTGAGACCGACGCGAACGGGACCCGTCGCCGTCGCCGCCGTGCTCGCGCCGGTGAAGGGGGATCAGGTGCGTCGCCCGATGATCCGGACAACACGGTGGTCAGGGTGCGCAAGGGACGCAGCGCCGAGGACGAGATCACCGGCGTGGCCGGCTCGACCCGGCTCGAGGCCAAGAAGCAGCGTCGCCGCGAGGGCCGCGAGGCCGGCCGCCGGCGCGCTCCGATCGTGTCCGAGGCCGAGTTCCTCGCCCGTCGCGAATCCGTCACCCGCGAGATGGTCGTCCGCCAGAAGGGCGACTACACCCAGATCGCGGTGCTGGAGGACACGGTGCTCGTCGAGCACTACGTGGCGCGCGAGTCGCAGACGTCGCTGATCGGCAACGTGTACCTGGGCAAGGTCCAGAACGTGCTGCCGAGCATGGAAGCGGCATTCGTGGACATCGGTGCCGGTCGCAATGCCGTGCTCTACGCCGGCGAGGTCGACTGGAGCACGCTCGGCAACGGCAAGGCCCGCAAGATCGAGGACGTGCTCAGCCCGGGCCAGGTCATCCTCGTGCAGGTCTCGAAGGACCCCATCGGCCAAAAGGGCGCCCGGCTCACCAGCCAGGTGAGCCTGCCGGGCCGGTTCCTCGTCCTGGTGCCCGGCGGGCAGACCAGTGGCATCTCGCGCAAGCTGCCCGAGAACGAGCGCACCCGGCTCAAGGCGCTGCTGAAGGAGGTCCTGCCGGAGAACACCGGCGTCATCGTGCGCACCGCGGCCGAGGGCGCCACCGAGGACCAGCTCACCCGTGACGTCACCGGCCTCACCGCCCGATGGACCGACATCGAGTCCAAGGTCGAGGCAGGCAAGGCGCCGCAGCTGCTGTACTCCGAGCCGGATCTGATGATCAAGGTCGTCCGTGACCTGTTCAACGAGGACTTCGGTCGTCTCACCGTCGAGGGACCTGACGCCTGGGACATGATCAAGGGCTACGTCGACCACGTCGCACCTGATCTCGCCGAGCGCGTGTCGCGCTGGGAGGATGCGGACCAGGACGCCTTCACCAGCCACCGCGTCGAGGAGCAGATCCAGAAGGCGCTCGATCGCAAGGTCTTCCTGCCGTCCGGCGGATCCCTGGTCATCGACCGCACCGAGGCGATGACGGTCGTCGACGTCAACACCGGCAAGTACACCGGCTCGGGCGGAAATCTGGAGGAGACCGTCACCAAGAACAACCTGGAGGCGGCCGAGGAGGTCGTGCGCCAGCTGCGGCTCCGCGACATCGGCGGCATCATCGTGGTCGACTTCATCGACATGGTGCTGGAGAGCAACCGCGATCTCGTACTGCGGCGTCTGGTCGAGTGCCTCGGCCGCGACCGCACCCGTCACCAGGTCGCCGAGGTCACCTCGCTCGGTCTGGTCCAGATGACCCGCAAGCGCATCGGTACGGGCCTGCTCGAGTCGTTCAGCTCGGACTGCGACCACTGCAAGGGCCGTGGCGTCGTCATCGAGGAAGCCCCGGTCGAGCCGAAGAAGGACGACGGCCCGCGGCGCGGCGGACGCGGCGGACGCTCTGGTGGTCGAGGCAACCAGGACAGCGGCGGTGGCAACGGTGGTGGCAACCGGGATCGGCCGGCCAGCGAGGGCAAGGCA
>JBBSRN010000185.1:0-4958 GCA_038242985.1 Propionibacteriales bacterium
CCCTCGGTGCTGGTGCTCTTGCTGGTGATACTCACCTGGCGCCTCCCCATCTGGTTCTGGCCATGTGTGGTCTGTACTCACAACAACGCAGATGACACCCGGGGGATTCCACTCTCAGTGGCTTCTTAGGCACCGCGTGCTATGGCCCACACCTGCGGCCCGCCGACCATCAGGCCGAGGTGGCCGTGTCGATGATCCACGCGAGCTCCCACGCACGCTCCTGCCACGACGCGTAGCGGCCGCTGACGCCGCCGTGGCCGCCGTGCATCTCGGTCTTGAGCAGCACCTGGCCGTCGCCGGTGGCCGTGCTGCGCAGCCGGGCCACCCACTTGGCCGGCTCGACGTACATCACCCGGGTGTCGTGCAGGCTGGTGACCGCGAGGATGGCCGGGTACGGGTGGGCGCCGACGTTCTCGTACGGCGAGTAGGACTTCATGTAGGCGTACACCTCGGGGTCCGCGAGGGGATTGCCCCACTCGTCCCACTCGATGACCGTCAGGGGCAGCTCGGGATCGAGGATGGTGGTGAGGGCGTCGACGAACGGAACGGCCGCGACGATCCCGCAGAAGGCCTCCGGCGCGATGTTGGCGACGGCGCCCATCAACAGGCCGCCGGCGCTGCCGCCCTCGGCCACCAGGCGATCTGCACTGGTCCAGCCCTCGGCCACCAGATGCTGCGCTGCGGCCACGAAGTCGGTGAAGGTGTTGCGCTTGCTCAGCATCTTCCCGTCGTCGTACCAGTGCCGGCCCAGCTCGCCGCCGCCGCGGACGTGGGCGATGGCGAACACGAAGCCGCGGTCGAGCAGCGACAGGCGCATGGCGGAGAAGCCCGGGTCCATGCTGGCCTCGTACGAGCCGTATCCGTAGATGAGGGCGGGGGCGGTGCCGTCGCGGACGGTGTCGGTCCGGCACACGATCGAGACCGGGACGCGGGTGCCGTCGTCAGCGACCGCCCAGCTGCGGTGCTGCTCGTAGGCGGCGGGATCGTAGTCACCCAGCACCACCATCTGCTTGCGCAGCACCAGCTCGGCACGGGCGACGTCGTAGTCGAACACCGTGGACGGCGTCACGAACGAACCCATGCCCATGCGCAGCACCGGCGGGTCCCACTCGGCGTTGGCCCCCATCCCGCTGGTGAACAGCTCCTCGCCGAAGTCGATCTCGTGCGGAGCGCCCAACCCGGTCGCGGTGATGGGCACGATGGCGATGCGTGCGAGGGCGTCGCGGCGGTAGGACAGGACGACCCAGCGAGCGAAGACGTCGATGTCCTCCAGCCGGACGTCGTCGCTGCCCGGCACCAGCACGGTCAGCTCGCCGGGCTCGTCCACCGGGGTCGAGGCGAGCTCGAAGTTCAGTGCACCGTCGTTGTGCAGCACCAGGAAGACGTCGGTGTCGCCCAGCACGGCGTGCTCGAGCGAGTACTCGATGCCGTCGCGGCGGGGCAGGACGGTGCGGAACTCGCCTTCGGGCTGGTCGGCCTCGAGCACGCGGTACTCGCTGGTCACCTTGGACGACAACGCGATGACGAGGTACTTCTCCGAATGGGTGCGACCGATGCCGACGAAGTACCGGTCGTCGGGCTCCTCGAAGATCAGTGTGTCCTCGCCCGAGGACCCGAGCACGTGCCGCCAGACACGGTGGGGACGCCAGGCGTCGTCGACGGTCGTGTAGAACAGGTGGCTCGACCCGGCCGACCAGGTGGCGCCCGCGCTGGCGCCGGTGATCTCATCGCCCAGGACCTCGCCGGTGCGCAGGTCCTTGATGCGAATCGTGTACCGCTCGTCGCCGGTGGTGTCGACCGACCACGCCAGCAGGGACTCGTCGTCGCTGATGCTGAAGGCGCCAAGGGAGAAGAACTCATGGCCCTCCGCCTCCACGTTGGAGTCCAGGAGCACCTCCTCGCCGGCGATGTCGGTGGTGGCATCGAGGACCGGCGGCGTCCAGTCGTCGACGTCGGTGATCGGGCACCGGCAGCGGATCGCGTACTGGCTGCCCTCGACGGTGCGCGTGTAGTACCACCACCCGGCCCGGCGCACCGGCACCGACAGATCGGTCTCCTGCGTGCGGGACTTGATCTCCTCGAAGATCTGCTGACGCAGTGGCTCCAGGTGCGCAGCGGCGGCGTCGGTGTGCTCGTTCTCGGCCTCCAGGTACGCGATCGTGGCCGGATCGTCGGCATCACGCAGCCAGGCGAAGTCGTCGACGAACTCATCGCCGTGGTGGATCCGGGTGATCGGACGGCGTGCCGCGATGGGAGGGGCGGCGACGGGAGGGCCAACCAGAGGAGGAGGAAGAGTGCTCATGGCTCGACCGTATCGGTCTGGCGGGGACGTAGAGCGGTGTCCTGGACGGCGAAGGTGCGCACCGGGCCCGGGGCGGTGTGGCGGGTCTCGAACCGCACCGTCACCCGCCCTCGGCCTGCTCCCCACACCCAGCCGTCGCCGTGCACCGCGTGATGCACGTCCATCCCGGCCCGGTAGTCGACCGGTTGCTCGATCGGTTCCGGCCCCGGGTCAGCGGCGCCCACCGCATCCTCGTCGATCGGGTTGCGTTCCTCGAACAGGTCGTCCTGGACCCAGTCGGTGAGCCCGCTGACCCCGACGCCGACGAGGCGCAGCCCGCCGCGCAGGTCGACGGCCGCGAGCAGGCGCTGGGCGGTCTCGATGACCACGCGCGGGTTGTCGGTCGGCCCGGGGAGGGTGGATGAGCGGGTGTGCGTCTCGAAGTCGTGGTGGCGCACCTTGAGCGTCACGGTGCGCCCGGACAGTCCCTGCTTCGTGAGCTTGGCAGCGACCGAGCGGCCCATGGCGTCGATGGTGCGGCCGAGACGATCCCGGTCGACGACGTCGACCGCGAAGGTGTCCTCGATGCTGATCGACTTGGCCTCGCGATCGGCCACGACCGGGCGGTCGTCGTCGGCGCGTGCCATGCGGAACAACGAGCGGCCCGAGGCCTGACCGAGGATGCGGACCAGCTCGTCCTCGCTGAGCTGCCGGGCGTCGTCGACGGTCTGGACAGAGCCGCGGCGCAACCGTTCTGCGGTGGCCGGGCCGACGCCGGGGATCGCGGTCACCTGCATCGGACCGAGGACGTCCAGCTCGGTCCCCGGTCGGACGACGTAGAAGCCGTCGGGCTTGTTGACCTCGCTGGCGATCTTGGCCATCAGCTTCGACGAAGCGACCCCCACCGAGGCGGTCAGGCCGCCGGTGGCGCGGGTGACGTCCGCTCGAAGATCCGCCACGAGGGTCTCGACCGAAGCCGGGTCGAACGTGTCCGCGGCAGCGAGGTCCACGAATGCCTCGTCCAGCGACAGCGGTTCCACCAACGGCGACAGCTCGGCCAGGCACTCCATCACCAGTCGGCTGCTCTCGCGGTAGGCCTCGAACCGTCCCCACAGGAAGGCGGCGTGCGGACAACGCGATCTCGCCTCGGCCATGCTCATGGCCGAACGGACGCCGTGGACCCGTGCCTCGTACGAGGCCGTGCTGACCACGCCGCGGGTGCCGACTCCGCCGACGATGACCGCCTTGCCGCGCAGCGACGGCTTGTCGCGCTGCTCGACAGCGGCGAAGAAGGCATCGAGATCCAGGTGCAGGATCGACGCGGTGGCACGCATGTCAGGCGTCGAGCTGGCGCTGCAGGTTCGCCCGCACGGCCGGCCACTCGTGCGGCAGGATCGAGTAGACGACGGTGTCGCGAAGGCTCCCATCGGCCAGGCGCTGGTGATTGCGCAGCACCCCGTCCTGCTTGGCCCCCAGGCGTTCGATCGCCCGTCGCGACTGCTGGTTGAGCCAGTGCGTGCGGAACTCGACGGCGATGCATCCCCACGTCTCGAAGGCCAGGGACAACAGCAGGAGCTTGCTCTCGGTGTTGGTGCCGGAGCGCTGCGCCGAGACGGCGTTCCACGTGTGGCCGATCTCGACGCGGCGGTGCTCGGGCACGGCGTGACAGAACGTGGTCATGCCGATCGTGGCCCCGGTGTCGAGGCGCCGGGCCACGAACGGCAGGAACGTCCCGTCTGCCTGCATCTCCAGGCAGCGCCGGACCCACCCGGCCATCGCCTCGGGCGTCGGGACCGACGTGTACTGCAGCCTCCAGAGCTGCCCGTCTGCCGCTGCTTCGGCCAGGCCGACCGCGTCCTCGGACGTCAACGGTGTCAACGACACCAGACGTCCGGTCAGCGACACGGGGGAGAGGAATTCCACGACAGGAGCGTACGGCTGCCCACAGGCCGGTCGCGACGACGGGGCCGTGCACAGGCCACGCGGCGGACCTCGACCGGCGCGGTCGAGGCCACGACGGTGGAGCCATGTCCCACGACGATCGCCCCGTGTTCACCGCGCACGACATCCCCGACCTGTTCAACGCCCTGCCGACGCTGTTCGGCTTCCGTCCCCGGGAGTCCGTGGTCGCCGTGGCCACCCACGGTCCGCGGCGCCGCATGGGATTTCGCCTACGGCTCGACGTGCCGCCGGGACGTCACGTCGACGCTGCAGCCGAGCTGATCGTCGGCCACCTACGACGCCAGGGCGCGGAAGGGGCGATCCTGCTCGCGATCACGCAGCACCAGTCGGTGGCGCACGACCTGCTGGATGCCGCCGAGCTGCTCCTCGGCAGCATCGAACCGGTCGTGGTCGCCCGGTCCGATGGCCGGCGCTACTGGGTCGACGTGCCCGGATTTCCCGTCGACGGCATCGAGTACGAGACGTCCGACCATCACGTGTCGATCGTGCAGGCGATCGCAGGCGGGCAGCAGATCCTGCCGGACCGTGCCTCGCTCGCTGATCGGTTCGCACCGGTCGCGGGACCACAGCGCGAGCGAATGGTGGTGTTCAGCGCCGCCGCACGCGCCCGGATCCAGGGCCTGGTGGCGGATCGGCCCGAGGATGAGGCCGCAGCCAGGTGCCTGCTCGAGCTTCTGCCGCTGCTCGAGCGCGTCGGCGCGGGGGGCGCAATCAC
>JBBSRN010000186.1:0-4908 GCA_038242985.1 Propionibacteriales bacterium
CGGTCGTTGCCGAACCTGCAGCCGTGGTTCGCCCAGGAGAACAAGTGGCGATCGGCTCGCTACGGCATGGACTCGATCCTGATCTTCGACGAGCACGCCAACGAGGGCCTGGTCACCGAGGACCTGGTCCGACTTCTCGGCGTGCTCGAACCGGTCGCAGCACGCCTGGGCTGCGCCGCGGAGCTCGGCGGGATCCACGAGGTGATCCGCGACGGTGCGTCGTACCAGCGGCAGAACGCGGTCGCGGCGGCGCACGACGGACAGCTCGACGCGGTGGTTCGATCCCTCGTGCAGGAAATGCGCGAGGGCCGGCCGGTGTTGCACCACACATGACTTCAAAGGAAACCGTCGACTTCTGGTTCGACCCGCTGTGCCCGTTCGCGTGGATCACCTCCCGCTGGATGCTCGAGGTCGAGCAGCAGCGCGACGTCGAGACCACGTTCCACGTCATGAGCCTCTCGGTGCTCAACGCCGGCGGCGACGTGTCCGAGGACTACCGAGACATGATCGACGCGGGCTGGGGACCGGTCCGACTCGCCATCGCCATCGAGCAGCAGCACGGCCAGCAGTCGCTGCGTGAGTTCTACACCGCGATCGGCACCAAGCACCACAACGAGAAGCAGGACTTCTCCGCCGAGCTGTACGAGGCGGTGCTCGCCGAGATCGGTCTGCCGACCGAGCTGGCGGCCGCCGCGGACGACGCCTCGCTCGACGACGCGGTGCGCGCGTCGCACGAGGACGGCATCAACCGCGTCGGGGAGGACGTCGGCACGCCGGTCATCTCCATCGACGGCACGGCCTTCTTCGGTCCCGTCCTCGGCAGCATCCCCAAGGGGGAGCGCGCCGGAGAGGTCTTCGACGGGGCCCGGCTGCTGGCCGGATACCCGGACTTCTTCGAGCTGAAGCGCACCCGGACCGGCGACCTCGACTTCAGCTGATCGAGGACGATCCGCCTTCCGATCCCGATCGGAGGGTGGATCGGGGTCGGGGAGGTGCTGTATCGGTGGACGGTCGATGCCGGCACGCGAACCCATCGCCCCACCCGGCCGTCCCACGACCGGCGGGCGGGGCGCAGCACGACGACACGAGCAGGAAGGACTCCCGCGCGTCCTAGGATCGGGTGATGACGATCCACCCGCAGGCCCGGGCGTTGCTGGATGAGCTGACCGCCGCGGGCGGACCGGTGGGCGGCGATCTCGTCGGTCAACGGGCCGCCGCGCGGGCGGCCGCGCTCGCCGCACCCGACCGCATCGGACTGGACTGGGTCGAGGACCTCGACGCCGGCGGCGTCCCGACGCGCCTGTACCGGCCGCGGGCGGGTGCGCCGGTGGCGCTGTACGTGCACGGCGGTGGGTGGGTCATGCACGACCTGGAGACCCATGACGCGTTCTGCCGTCACCTGGCCCACACCACGGGTTGGGCGTTGCTGGCCGTGGACTATCGGCGCGCACCGGAACATCCGTTCCCCGCCCCGCTGGACGACGTGGAAACGGCAGCGCGGTGGGTGCGGGTCCACGCCCGCCGGCTCCGCGTCGAAGGCAGCTTCCTGCCCGGCATCGGGGACTCGTCGGGAGCCAATCTGATCGCGGCGCTGTCGGTGCGGTCGCCGGGACTGCTCGACGCCCAGGCCTTGATGTACCCGGCGACCGACCGGACCGCGCCACTGCACCCCGAGCTGTCGACCGCATCCCTCGACGCGAGTCTGATGCCGTGGTTCTGGGACGCCTATGCACCGGACGTCGACGCGGACCACCCGGAGGTGTCGCCGGGGCTTTCCCCCGATCTCTCGGAGCAGCCGCCGACCCTGCTGGTCACCTGCGAGCACGACGTCCTGGCGCCGCAGGGAAGGGCGTTCGCGGCACGACTCGCCGAGGCCGGGGTCGAGGTGACCGGGTGGGAAGCGGCCGGCATGGTGCACTCCTTCTGGCGCCAACCGCAGCGATTCGACGCTGCGCGAACGGCCGTGGTCATGACGGGGGCCTGGCTCGACGCAGTCAGGATCCGCAATCGGTGACTGCCATGATGCCGTCGTGACAGCCGACCCCAGGGCGAGGGCCGGCGCCCAAGGGCGTGGTGATGTTCCGGCCGCCTCCGCTGAGTACCGGTGGCGCCGCCGACGCGTTCGCCACATTCGTCCGCGCCCGCAGCGAGGGTGGCTGACCCCCGGTTGCCACTTGGCTGCCAGAATGTGGCCATGCGCGTCCACGTCGCGGCGGACCACGCCGGTTTCGAGCTCAAGGCCCACCTGATCACCTGGCTCGCCGAACAGGGCCACGACCCGGTCGACCACGGTGCCCACAGCTATGACGCCGACGACGACTACCCTCCGTTCTGCGTCGCCGCGTCCGCCGCGGCGGTGGCCGATCCGGACTCGTTGGCTGTCGTGATCGGGGGCTCGGGCAACGGTGAGCAGATCGCGGCCAACAAGGTCAAGGGGGCGCGCGCTGCCCTCGCGTGGAGCACCGAGACCGCCGCGCTGGCCCGGCAGCACAACAACGCGCAGGTGGTGGCCATCGGAGCCCGGATGCACACCCCCGACGAGGCGACCGCGATCGTGCAGGCCTTCCTCACCACACCGTGGAGCGGGATCGATCGGCACCAGCGGCGCATCGACATGCTGCTCGCGTACGAGGAGACCGGCGAATTTGCCTGAGGGACACACTCTGCACCGACTGGCGCAGGACCTCACCGGCGTCTTCGGAGGACGGGTGGTGCGATCAGGCAGTCCCCAGGGACGGTTCGCGGGAGCCGCCCGGCTCGACGGTCTGGTCCTCACCGGCGCCGATGCCGTCGGCAAGCACCTGCTGGTCGAGTTCGAGGACCAGGTGGCGCACGTGCACCTGGGTCTGTACGGCAGCTTCTCCTTGACGCCGGGCATCGATCACGAGGTCGTCGGGCAGGTGCGCTGGCGCCTGGAGTCCGGATCCACGGCCGACCTGCGCGGCCCCACCGCCTGCGAGCTCCTCACCCCACCGGAGGTCGACGCCCTGATCGAGCGCATCGGGCCCGACCCGCTGCGCGGTGACGCCGATCCGGACCGTGCGTGGAGGCGCATCCACGCGTCCTCGGCGCCGATCGCCACCTTGCTGATGGACCAGAAGGTGCTGGGTGGGGTAGGGAACGTCTATCGGGCCGAGGTGCTGTTCCGTCACCAGGTCGCGCCCATGACCGCCGGTCGTCGTGTGCCCAGGTCCAGGTGGGACGCCATCTGGGCCGATCTGGTCGAGCTGATGGCAGAAGGGGTCGTCACGGGCCGCATCGACACCGTGCGACCCGAGCACGATCCCGCCGTGACGGGGCGACCGCCGAGGGCGGACGATCACGGCGGCGAGGTCTACGTCTACCGCCGTGACGGCATGGACTGCTTGGTGTGCGGAACGGTGATCCGGAAGCGCGTCGTCGCGGGGCGCAATCTCTTCTGGTGCCCGTCGTGCCAACGGGGCCGGTGATCGATCCCGCCGCTAGGGTCGACCCATGACGAGCGTCCTGCGGCGCCCCATTCCCGCGCTGGTGCAGCATGTCGACGGCGTCGTCCGCAACTGGCGCACGGGCGGCACCGAGGGCCAACGCACCGTCTGGTGGGTGATCGCCGTCTTCACCGCGGGCCTGCTGGCGCTGTCGCTGATCGACTACGGGATCGTGGCCGCGGCCTGGTTCGTCGTTCCCATGCTGATCGGCGCGATCACCCTGCGCCACCGGCCGTTGGTGCTGCTGGTCGTCTGGATCATCATCTGCGTGGCGACGACCGTGACCGCCGAGTCGATGAACCACAGCATGACCACGGCCCGCATCAGCACGTTGGGCGCGATCGTGGTCATCGCCTCCATCGTCCTGATCGATTCCAGCCAGCGACGCAGCGGACTTCCCAGCACCGTCGGCGAGGCGATGCTGGTCGATCTGCGCGACCGCCTCCAGTCGCAGGGCTCCGTGCCGCCGCTGCCATCGGGTTGGACCTCCCAGTCAGCGTTGAAGTACGCCGGTGGTGTTCGGTTCTCCGGGGACTTCCTGGTCGCCGATCTGTCCGAGGACGGCTACGGCCTGGAGATGGTTCTCGTGGACGTCTGCGGCAAGGGTGTGGCGGCGGGCACCAGGTCGTTGCAGCTGGCCGGTGCGCTCGGCGGACTCATCGGCGCACTGCCTCCCGAAGGCCTGTTCGCCGCCGCGAACTCCTTCCTGCTGCGGCAGCGGTGGGACGACGGATTCGCCACGGCGGTCCACGTGCTCGTCGACCTGCGCACCGGCGACTACACGATCATCAGCGCGGGGCACCCGCCGGCACTGCGATGGGACGCGCAGGACCACTCCTGGGAGGTCGACGGTGCCCGTGGGCTGGCGCTCGGCATCGCCGAGCGGCCGGAGTTCCAGCAGACTGCCGGCACGTTGCACGACGGGGACGCGCTGATGTTCTACACCGACGGCGTCGTGGAGTCGCGATCTCGCGACCTGATGTCCGGTCTGGAGTGGTTGCGGACCAGGGCGCGCGAGATCGTCGAGGACGGGTTCGAGGACGCGCCGCGCCGGATCATGGCCGAGGTCGACGCAGGCGACGACCGCGCCATCTTGATGCTGACGCGTCTGGACCCAGCGGTCGTCGGGGCTGCCGGGATCAGCCGCTGAGCGTGTTCCGGCCGAGTCGGCCAGGACGGCTGCGATCGCCGAGCACGTGCAGGAGCATGCAAGCCGAAGAACGGATCCGCACCGGACAGGACGAGATGCCAGGAAATCCACCGGGGCCGTCGTCGAATCGTCCTGGAAGGAGCGAAGCTGGAGCGGACGACGAGACTCGAACTCGCAACATTCTGCTTGGAAGGCAGAGACTCTACCAATTGAGTTACGTCCGCTTGCGGCTCGACCTGACGGCCTCACCAGCGGGTCCATGATGCCACATCAGGTGCTGATCACGATGTC
>JBBSRN010000187.1:0-4894 GCA_038242985.1 Propionibacteriales bacterium
GGTGACCCAGTGACTCGCGAGGGGTGACGCAGTGACTCGCGAGCGGTCAGGCGGTGACGACGACGGGAGTGCCCACGGGGGCGAAGTCCCACAGGGCGATCGCGTCGGGCTTCCACTGACGCACGCACCCGGCTGACAACGGGGTGCCGAGCTGAGCCTTCGTCTGCTCCAGCGCACCGGCGTTGTCGACCGGGACCGAGTGGAAGCCGATCGGCTCGCTGACACCGGTGGCGAACCGCACGAAGTACTCCATCGACCCGCTGGCGTCGAAGGCCGTGGCCTGCCGAGCCCTGGACTGGACCGCGTACGAGCCCGGCCGGAGGTTGTCGAACCGGCTGCCCGACACGCGGTAGGTGCGATCCACCGTGCCGTCGGTGCCCACCAGCCAGACCCGTTGGTCGCCCTGGTCGAACACGATGCGCCGGCCCGAGCCGGAGTCGGACGGCAGCGCGGTGGACTCCTCTGCGCTGACGGCCTTCACCGGGGCGACCTTCTTCGCCGACGGGATCGGGTCGATGGCAGCGAGCGAAGCCCGTTCGACAGCGGTCGGGGATCCGGCGGAGGCTGCTGACGCCTCGACGTCGCCGCCGAGTCGTGGCGTGAGCCCCACGGCGGCCGCCGCGACGGTGACGCTGAGTGCCAGCGCGCCGAACAGCAGACCCGTGCGGCGACGCGCACGGGATCGACTGGCTCGGTGGGCGGACACGTCGAGCAGTCTACGTGGGGGTCGGGGTGGAGAGTGCTGACGCGCTGTCCACAGGATTCTTCGCCGCCTCCGTGCCGGGCGCCCCTGCGATCAGCAGCCGCGCGACGTCGCGGTAGGCCTCGGCACCCTTGTGCCGACGCGCCGTCGCCAGCACGCTGCGACCGATCGCGGGGGCCTCGGCGAAGCGGATCGACTTGGGGATCGCCGGCTCGATGACCGGCAGGTCATACGTCTCGGAGATGGCAGCCAGCACGTTCCGGGCATGCTTGGTGCGGCCGTCGTACATGGTCGGGAGCACACCGACGATGCTCAACGAGGAGTTGATGAACTGCTTGACGTCGTGAATCGTGTCGAGCAGCTGTCCCACGCCGCGATGTGACAGCGTCTCGGCCTGCAGCGGGATCAGCACCTGCTGCGCTGCCGACAACGCGCCGACGGTGAGCACGCCGAGGCTGGGCGGGCAGTCGATCAGGATCATGTCGTACTCCGCCGCCACCTTGTCCAGCGCGACCCGCAACCGCTGCTCGCGACCCGTGCGCGACACCAACTTCTCCTCGACCTGGGTGAGGGTGATGTTGGCGGGCAGCAGATGCATGCCGTCGTCGGTCACGAGGATGGCGTCGTCGGGCTTGCTCGTGCCCAGCAGCACCTCGCCCACGGTGACCTCGAGCTCTTCGGGATCGATGCCGAGCGAGAACGTCAGACTGCCCTGGGGGTCGAGGTCCACGAGCAGCACCCGCTGGCCGAGCTCGACCAGCGCTGCACCGAGCGAGGCGACCGTGGTGGTCTTGGCCACGCCGCCCTTTTGATTCGCCACCGCGATCATCGTGGTCATGTCGGCCATTGTGACACCCACCTCAGGAGCCCCGCGACAGAGTCTTTGGCATGCTGACTCCATGACTCGACGCGCACTGGTCACCGGAGCAACCTCCGGGATCGGAAACTCCTTCGCCCGGACCCTGGCCGCGCAGGGCCACGACCTGGTGATCGTGGCCCGCAGCACCGACCGGCTCGAGCAGGTCGCGGCCGAGATCGGGGCGGCGCATCAGGTCGGCGTCGAGGTCATCACGGCCGACCTGAGCACCGGGTCCGGCATGGACCTGATCGCCGAGCGGCTGACCGCCACCGCCCACCCCGTCGACCTGCTGGTCAACAACGCCGGCGCATCGCTGGTCGGCTGGTTCGGCACCACCGACATCGCCGACGAGGACAGCCAGCTCGATCTGCTGGTGCGCGCGCCCATGCACCTGATGGACGCCGCGATCAAGGCGATGGCCGGGCGCGGCGGGGGCAGCATCATCAACGTGGCCAGCGTGGCCGCCTTCACCCCGCGCGGCGTCTACTCCGCGCACAAGGCGTGGCTGGTCAACCTGTCCCGCTGGGCCGATCTGCACTACGACGACGTCAACATCGCCGTGCAGGCCCTCTGCCCCGGATTCGTTCACACCGAGTTCCACCAACGCGGTCAGATGGACGTCAGCGGCGTGCCCCGATGGATGTGGCTCGAGGCCGACTACGTCGTGGCTCAGTCACTGAAGGACCTGCAGCGGGACAAGTCGCTGTCGGTCCCGTCGTTGCGGTACAAGCTGCTGGCGACGATGGCCCAGTACCTGCCCAAGCCCCTGGTGATCCGCATGGCCCGACGCGGACGATGAGCACCCCCGAGACCCTCCAGCTGCCGCCGGGGGTCGAAGCCACGACCCTGCGAACGACCCGCGGGTCCTTCGCCGTGCACCGCATCACCCCAGTCACGCCGCCGATCGCCCACGTGCTGCTGGTCCCGGGCTGGACCGGCTCGAAGGAGGACTTCACCCCGCTCCTGCCGCACCTGTCCGCCGCCGGGTTCGCGGCGACCGCCTTCGACCAGCGCGGACAGTTCGAGACTCCCGGCGCACCCGAGGCCGACTACGGGTTGTCGGCCCTCGCCCTGGACGCGGCGGCGGTGGCCGGCGTGGCCGGGTTCGACGTCTCCCACCTGCTGGGCCACTCCTTCGGCGGTCTGGTGGCGCAGCAGGCGGTGGTGGACGACGCCGCCCCCTGGCAGTCGCTCAGCCTGCTCGACACCGGACCCGGCGCCCTCGGCGAGGCGCCCCACCGACCGCTGAGCCAGATCGTCCAGGCGATCGGTACCGTCCCCCTGGTCCAGCTGCACGCGATGCGCGAGGACGGTGTCTCCCGCCCCGACGACATCGCCGCGTTCTTGCTGCGTCGCTTCACGTCCAACGGCGAGGCATCGCTGAAGGCGATGACGCAGCACCTCATCGACGCGCCCGACATCATCGACGCCGTGCGCGCCACCGCTGTGCCGTGCTGGGTGGGTCGCGGCGCCGACGACGACGCCTGGCCGCACGAGCAGCAGTCCCAGATGGCGGAACGGCTGGGTACCGAGATCCATGTCGTGGCACGCTCGGCACACTCCCCCGCCATCGAGAACACCCCGGGCCTGCTCGAGGCCTGGCTGCCCTTCCTGGAGAACCACACATGACCGACGACGGACTCATCACCCGCGGATTCACCGGCCGTCGCCGGCCGGCGGCGCCCGGCCAGCTGCCCCCCGGCCAGTACGACGTCGGCGACAAGTGGCCGGTGCTGTCGGCCGAGCTGACACCCTCGGTGCGTACCGAGGACTGGTCGCTCGCGGTCGACGGAGCCGTCGAGACGGAGCAGACCTGGTCGTGGGACGGCTTGCGCGCCCTGCCCGCGGACTCGATCGTGCGCGACATCCACTGCGTCACGACGTGGTCCAAGTTCGACATGTCCTTCACCGGGGTCAGCGTCGACACCCTGCTCGATGCTGCCGGTCCGACGTCCGACGCCGGCTACGTCATCGCGCACTCCGCCAGCGGCTACACGACCAACCTCCCGCTCGCCGACCTGACCGGCGGCAAGGCGTGGGTGGTGTGGCAGGCCCAGGGCAAGCCGCTCACGCCCGAGCACGGCGGTCCCGTCCGGCTGCTCGTGCCGCACCTGTACTTCTGGAAGTCCGCGAAGTGGATCGATCGCCTCGAGGTCGCGGTGCAGGATCGTCCCGGATTCTGGGAGAACAACGGGTACCACGATCGCGGCGACCCGTGGTTGGAGCAGCGGTACGTGGGCGATCCGTGATCGGTCCGACCAGCGGACCAGGCCCGACCGGGTGGCAGGTCGCCGCGGTGACCGAGATCGCGCGACCGGCGACCGGCTTCGTGCGCATCCGCCTCGACGTGCCCGATCGGCAGCCGGGCCTGCCGGGGCAGCACTACGTCGTCCGGCTGCGTGCCGAGGACGGCTACACCGCGCAGCGCTCGTACTCGCTGGCCTCAGATCCCGGCGATCCGCAGATCGAGCTGCTGGTCGAGCAGATGCCCGACGGCGAGGTGTCCGGGCACCTGCACGACGTGCTGCAGGTGGGCGATCTGCTCGAGGTGCGCGGGCCGATCGGGCGCTGGTTCACCTGGACCGGGGAGGAGCCCGCCGTCGCCATGGCCGGCGGATCCGGGCTCGTGCCGATCATCTCGATGATGCGTTGGGCGATCCGCCATGATCGGCAGGGCGATCTGCGGGTGGTGGCGGTCGGCCGCACGTGGGAGCAGCTGCCGTATGCCGAGGAGCTGGCGGCCTACGGTGCCTTCATCGCGTTGACGCAGGAGAACCGCATCGACGCCAGCGGTGTCGAGCGGGTGTCCGCGCCGCCGTATCCCGACGAGGTCGCACCCCTGATCGACGGGACCACGCGGGCGTACGTGTGCGGCTCGGTCGGTTTCGTCGGCTACGCCAGTCGACTGCTCGGTGAGTCCGGCGTTCGCGCCGACAGCGTGCGCGTCGAGCAGTTCGGTGCCACCGGGTAGCCGGAGTCCGCTGCCGCAGGCACTCGCCCTTGGTCGTGCGTCAGCCGAGCAGCCGCTCGAGCTGGCCCGGATCGGTGGTGTTGCAGCCGAGGCTGAACTCCGCGCTCTTGCCCGCGCCGTGGTAGTCGCTGGACCCGGTGACCACCAGGTCGAGATCGGCGGCGATGGCGCGCAGCGCCGCTCGGGCCTCGGGGCCGTGATCGTTGTGGTCGACCTCGATGCCGTCGAGGCCTGCTGCGACCAGATCGGCGAACGCCGCGCGGGTCAGCACGTTGCCACTCTCCCGCGACCACGGGTGCGCCACCACGACTCGTCCACCTGCGGCCTTGACCAGCTCGATGGCCGTGACCAGCGGAGCGGA
>JBBSRN010000188.1:0-4893 GCA_038242985.1 Propionibacteriales bacterium
GATCGTGGTCTCGCTCAAGGCCAAGGAGCTGTTCGACGACCACGAGCACCAGATCGGCCAGTCCGGACTGCTGGGCAATCCGGCGACCGCCGAGGCCTTCAGCGCGTGCGACGTGCTGGTGATGGTCGGCACTGACTTCCCATACCGAAACTTCCTGCCCGAGGGCAAGACGGTGATCCAGATCGACACGCGCGGCGGGCACATCGGCCGCCGCACGCCGGTCGCGCACCCGCTCGTCGGTGACGCCGCGCTCACCTTGCAGGCCCTGCTCCCGTTGCTCACCGAGCAGGACAGCACCACGCACCTGGAGGTGTCGAAGAAGGCCTATGCGGCCTGGGGCACGCTGCAGTCGCACCTGGTCGACCCCGATTACGACCAGACCAAGCGAGGGCTGCTGCGCCGCAAGGTCGACAACCCCGACCACCGGATCCGCCCCGAGCTGCTCGCCGCCGCGGTCGACCGCCACGCGGCCGATGACGCCATCTTCACCACCGACACCGGCATGTCGACGGTGTGGCTCTCACGTTTCGTGACGATGGGCGGCGGACGACGCCTGCTCGGCTCGTTCAACCTCGGCTCGATGGCGAACGCGATGCCCCAGGCGCTGGGCGCCCAGGCGCTGGACCGCGATCGCCAGGTCATCTCGTTCAGCGGCGACGGCGGACTGTCGATGCTGATGGGCGATCTGATCACCGCGGTGAGCCACCAGCTGGACATCAAGATCGTGGTGTTCGACAACGGCCGACTCGGCATGGTCAAGTTCGAGATGGAACAGGTCGGACTGGCCGAGTTCGGCACCGTGCTGCACAACCCGGACTTCGCGGCCATGGCCAACGCGATCGGCATGACCGGCATCAGGGTGACCGATCCGCACGACGTGGACTCCGCGGTGGCCGAGGCACTGGCCCACAGCGGTCCGGTGCTCCTGGACGTCCTGACCAATCCCGAGGAGATCGCCATCCCCGGCAGGCCGAAGCTGGAGCAGGGGTGGGGATTCGCGATCGCGAAGACCAAGGAGTTCCTGGTCAGCCCCGAATGAGCTCGTCGCTCCAGCTCCCTGGCGGTGGGCACGCCGAGCCGCCCGAGCGGCTCACCGAGTTCCAGCAGCATGTGGTCGACGTCGTGGCGGCGTTGCGGGTCGGCGAGCTGCTGACGTACGCCGAGGTCGCGCTCGAAGCAGGACACCCCGGCGCCGGACAGGCCGTCGCGAACGTCCTGCGCCGGGTGCCCGGCCTGCCGTGGTGGCGGGTGCTGCCCGCCAGCGGACGGCTGTACGCGCAGCACCGCGAGGCGGCTGCCCCGCTGCTGCGCGCCGAGGGCCACCGGATCGACGCGACCGGGCGGGTTCACGCTGCCGGTTGACGGCCGCCCGTAGCGTTGCGACATGCAGACACGCTCACGCACGTGGTTCGCCCTCATGCTCGCGGTGCTGGTGCTGGTGCTCGGGGCGTGTGGGTCGACGGGATCGACCGGCGACTCGGGGACCGCGGCCGGTGAGGCGACGGAGTCCGGCGGCACCCGAGGTGACGTGGGCGGCAACGACTCGCTGCGGTGGGGCGACGGCGACTACGGGATCGTGCTCGCCCACGGCGCCGCGTTCGACGCGGCCAGCTGGAGCACGCAGGCCGCTGCCCTGGCGAAGCAGGGCGCGACCGTCGTGGCGGTGGAGGACATCAGCGCCGGCGCGATCGGCAGGACGGCGAAAGCGCTGCAGGACGAGGGCATCGAGGACGTCGCGCTGGTCGGTGGATCGGCCGGGGCAGACGCCATCCTCGAGCTCGCCGCCGACCAGCCGGATCTTCCAGCCCAGCTCATCTTGCTGTCGCCGAACGCGGTGGTCGACGGGCTCGGCACCGAGCCCAAGCTGTTCATCGCCAGCAAGGACGAGCCCGTGGCCGACGTGTCGCCGCAGCTGGCCGCTGCGGGCCCCGGCGAGGACAACGAGTCCGTGCTGCTGCCCGGCGCGGCGCACGCCCAGAACATCTTCGACACCGACCGGGGCGACAAGGTCCAGCAGATGATCCTCGACCGGGTGCGCGAGTTCTCCGGCGCCTAGACGGACCACTGCGGCAGTACGCTGCCGACCATGGACGACGACGCAGCCGTCGCCGCGCTGCAGGCGCTGGTGCGGATCCCGACGGTCAGCGACCGTGATCCCGAGCTGGTGGACACGGCCGCGTTCGACGATCTCGTCGCGGAGATGGAACAGCGCTTCCCGCTGATCCACGCACGCCTGGAGCTCACCCGCGTCGACACCCACGGACTGCTGTACCGCTGGCCTGGTGCGAGCACTGAGAAGCCGGTCGTGCTGATGGCCCACCTGGACGTGGTCCCGGTGGAGGGGACGTGGCGCCATCCTGCGTTCGGTGGCGACATCGTGGACGGGGTGATGTGGGGACGCGGCACGCTGGACGACAAGGGCTGCGTCGTCGCCATCTGCGCCGCGGTCGAGACCCTGCTGGCCGGTGCCGTCGTGCCGGCGCAGGACGTCTGGTTGTCGTTCGGCTGCAACGAAGAGGTCTCGGGCACCGCCGCAGAGCTCGCTGTCGCCGAGCTTCGGAGTCGTGGCGTCGCGCCGTGGTTCGTGCTCGACGAGGGTGGGGCCATCGCCAGCGAGGCCTTTCCCGGCGTCGCCGCGCCGATCGGCGTGATCGGTCTGACCGAGAAGGGCGTCACGTCGCTGGAGCTGCGTGTCGAGGGTCGTGGCGGCCACGCGTCGACGCCGGCGCGGATGGGCCCCACGGCCCGCATCGCCCGGGCGATCACCCGCATCGACCGCTCATCGATGTCGCCGAGCATCCCGTCGCCGACCCTCGAGCTGTTGCGGCGCATGGCACCGCACGCCAGCCTGCCGCTGCGCCCGTTTCTGGCCGGTGCCGGCCGGATCAGGCCGGTGCTGACGCGCGCGCTGATCGCCGCCGGACCGGAGCCGGCCGCCATGACCCGCACGACCTTCGCGATCACGACGCTGTCCGGCGCGCCGGCGCTGAACGTGATCGCCGCGACCGCGACCGCCGGCGTCAACATCCGCATCATGATCGGCGACACGGTGGCGGGGGTGCTGGCCCACGTGCGCCGGGTCGTGGACGACGCCGAGATCCAGATCGAGGTCGTGGAGCAGAACGAACCCAGCCCGATCTCGCCCATGGACGACGCCTTCGAGCTGATCGAGTCCACCATCGCGGAGGTGTTCGCCGATGCCGTGCCGTCGCCGTACGTGATGATGGCGGCCACCGACTCGCGATTCTTCTGTGCCATCACCGACCGGGTGTACCGCTTCGCGCCGTTCCGGATGACCAAGGCGCAGCGCGAGTCCATCCACTCCTACGACGAGCACCTGGGCGTGGATGCGTTCCTCGACGGTGTCCGCTGGTACCGACGACTCATCGAGAGGCTGCCCGCATGACGAGCACCGCACGCGGCACATCACCCCTCAGCCCCGCCCAGGGCCTGGGCGCCATCGTGGGATTCCTGGTCGTCGTGGAGATCGCCAGCGGGGTGCTGCAGGGCTACTACACGCCCATCTACCCGCAGATCGCGGACCACCTCAGCATGGCCGAGGGGGACATCAACTGGTTCGAGGCGGCGCAGCTCATCGTCTCGGCGTTGTGCATCCCGCTGCTGGCCCGACTGGGTGACCTGATCGGGCACAAGAAGGTGCTGCTGATCGCCCTGGGCGTCACGGCGCTCGGCTCGTGGATCACCGCGGTCGCACCCTCGTTCACCACCTTCCTGATCGGCTGGGCCCTGCAGGGCGCAGCCATCATCTGGCTGCCGCTGGAGATCGCGATCATCCATCGCCGCACCCGGGGAACCGGGCGTCAGTCGCTGTTGACCCGGCGCGGTGCGGCGGTGCTGGTCGGAGCCCTCGAGCTCGCGGTGATCATCGGCGCCCTGACCAGCGGGCTGCTGGTCGACACGCTCGACATGAATCTGATCCTCGCCGGCCCGGCGGTCGTGGTGACGGCGGTGTTCTTCCTGGTCTGGGTCGGCATCGAGGACGTGCCGGGGGAGTCTGATGGTGGCATCGACTGGGGTGGCCTCGGTCTGATCACCCTGGCGCTCGCGCTGGTGATGGGCGGGCTGGTGTTCATCCGCCTCGACGGGGCCGGCAGCCTGAGGGCCTGGGGACTGGTCGTGCTCGGCCTGGCCGCACTGGTGCCGTTCGTCCGGTACGAGCGTGCCCACCCCGAGCCGATCGTCGACGTCGAGCTGCTGGCCGGACCGCGCCAGTGGCCGATCCAGCTGACGGCGTTCCTGTTCGGCATCCCGGTGCTCGGCGGGCAGATCCCGCTGTCGACGTTCGCGCAGGCTGATCCGGACGTCCGTGGCTACGGCCTCGGTGCGGACTCGGCATTCGTGTCCACCCTGATCGGGGTCTACGTGATCACGCTGGCGATCGGTGCCTTCACGCTTCCGCTGACGACGCGATGGTTCGGGGTACGGCGGACGCTCATGCTCGCCTGCCTGCTGGTGGGCCTCGGCTACGCATTGTGGTTGCCGTTCCACGACTCGACCGGGCAGGCGTTGATCAACATGGCCATCGCCGGAGTCGGCTCGGGTGCCCTGGTGGCGTCGCTGCCGGCCGCGGCTGCGGCGGCCGCCCCACCAGAGCGCACCGGCATCGCGACGGGCATGACCAACGGCACGAAGGTGATCGGTGGAGCCATCGCGTCCTCGATCTTCGCCATCGCGCTGGCCTCGACGGGATCGATCGACAAGCTGGGGGAGTCCGCGCCGGAGGCCCCGCTGTCGGGCTACCTCGTGGTGTGGGCGGTGTGCTCCGGAGCGGCCCTGCTGGCCGCTCTCGCCCTGTTCCTCGCCCCGAAGGAAGCCTTCACCGCGGCCCCCGAGGGCGGTGAGTCTCTCGGCCTTCAGCCGCGGGAGCGGTGA
>JBBSRN010000189.1:0-4886 GCA_038242985.1 Propionibacteriales bacterium
AGCCGGCACGCAGTCGACGTCGAGGAAGATCAACAGGTCCGCACCGCCGGCGATCGCGGCGGCTGCGCCGGTGTTGCGCGCCATTGCCAGCGGCAGCGCCGTACCGGCACGTCCGACGTGGACCACCTGCGCCGTCGAAGCACAGTTGACACCCGCACCCAGATCGGGATCGTCCATCGCGACGACGATGTGCGTGGTGACCGGCAGGGTCGAAGCGCGCAGACCCGCGCGCTGCAGCGCCAGGTGGTCGTGCCGGCCATGGGCGATCGTGATCACCGCCGTGCCGGTCACGGCTCGAGCTCGTCCGCGGGCTCGCGCAGCTGCGACTCGATCAACGAGACGGCACGGGCGAGTCCCGCGCGGTCATTCCACGTGGCCCAGTCCTCCCCGGGCAGGGCGGCCACCGAGTCCAGCAGCACCGCCCACCCCTCGGCGGGGAACGCGTCGAGCACCGTGACGGGCCACGGCCCCGCGGCGAGTGCCGCTGCCGTCCGCTCCTGCTCGTCGAACGGTCGTTGCTGTGGCACGACGATCGCCGGTCGTCGCGCGGCGGCGACCTCAGCGACGGCG
Source organism: Propionibacteriales bacterium (assembly GCA_038242985.1). Lineage (GTDB taxonomy): Bacteria > Actinomycetota > Actinomycetes > Propionibacteriales > Nocardioidaceae > Aeromicrobium. The sequence goes on from JBBSRN010000189.1 coordinate 571, forward strand.
TTCTGGCCGGCGTGGGTCACCACGACGTGGGCGCTGGTGAGCAGATCCCACGGATCATCGACCCACTGACCTGCCGGACCCAGGACGGCCCATTCCCACTCCGGGGTCTGCCGGCGTGCCGCATCGATCTGGCCCGCCGACATGTCGAGCCCGCCGGTGCCGGTGAGCAACACCACCCGACGCGGTCCCTCGTGCGACGGCGTCGAGATCGTCTCCCGGTCGTCGAAACGCGAGAGGGCGCCGATCCGCACCAGCTGGTCGGAGTCCTCGTCGATCCCCCGCACCATGTTCCGGGCCTCGGCCGGCCAGGCCGCAAGCATCCGCCGGGCCAGCGAGTGCACGAGCTCGTGGGCCGGATCGCGGCGGTCGCCCGGCAGGACGACCGTGATGACCGGCACCCCGTGCAGACGAGCGAGCAGGGCGACCTCGACCGAGACGTCGACGATCATCAGATCGGGGTCGACGTGGTCGATCCACGAGGAGATCTCGGCCATGCGCGCCTTCAGGCCGGCGTGGTGCTCCGGAACCCAGTGCAACCGTCCCTTCGCCTCGGTGTCCACCAGCTCGGTGCCCTCGTCATCGCGCGGCAGCTCCAGCCATGGACCGCTCCACTGAGCAGGCTTCGGCGTCGATCCCATCCCCACGACCACGGTCTCCAGCGCCGAGGCGATCAGGACGGCGCGGTGCAGGTGACCACTTCCGTGGTGGTGGACGTAGTAACCGATCACGCCGCCACCGCGTCCCGGACCAGGCCGTAGACACGTTCGTAGCCGTCGACCATGGGGTCCACGCCAAGATGAGCGACCGCGTGAGCCCGGACCAGCGCGCGGTCCAGCCGTCGCGCCGCCGACACTGCGCCGGCCAACGCCGAGACGTCGTCCGGTGCGGCGAGACGACCAGCCTCGATCGACACGATCTGCGGAAGGGCGCCACGAGCGAAGGCGGCGACCGGCGTGCCGCACGCCATGGCCTCCGCAGCCACGAGCCCGTACGGTTCGTCCCACGAGGGCGACACGATCGCGACCGCCGCCTCCCCCACGAGCCGAACCAGCTCCGCACTCGCGAGGTGACCGACGTACTCGATGCCACCACCGAGCATCGGCGCCACCACCTGGTCGAAGTACGTCGGGTCGAGCCGGGCTCCGGCGAGGCGCAGCGACACGCCCGCCTCCCGGGCCGCGAGGATCGCCAGGTGCGGCGCCTTCTCCGGCACCAGTCGACCGGTCCACACCGCACCTGGACCGCCCGGGCCGGCAGTCCACTTCTGGGTGTCGACGCCATTGGCGATGACGTGCGGGCGAACCGCGTGGGCCCAGGCCTGCGCCGTGTGCCGGCTGACCGCGGTGAAGGTCACGTCTCCACCGGCGAGTGCGACGGCGGACTCCAACCACGCCAACGGCGGAGTGTGCAGCGTCGAGACCATGGGGATCGACAGTGCACCGGCCATCGCGACCGGCAGATGATGCAGGGAGTTGTTGTGCACCACGTCGAAACGGTCCCGTCCACTCTCGATGAGCGTGAGCATGAGCTTGAGGTAGGCGTGGTGCTCCTGCATCCACGCCCTCGGTGGCGCACCCACGTCCTGACGCGCCGCCGCGCTCGGCTCGAAGGACTCCACCTCGAGGTGCTCGACGTTGAGACGGGAGTCCGAGCCCGGCGCGGCGAACACGCTCACCTGGTGGCCACGGCCGATGAGCTGCTCGGCCAGCATCGCGGTGTGCGCCTCGAGCCCACCCTGGAAGGGCTCACGGATCGGGAACCGACTGGACGCGATCAGGCAGACCCTCATGAGAGCAACGATTCGTACAGGGCCCGATGGGTCGACGCGATGTCACGTCGCTGGCGGGCCCGGTCCAGGACCGACGCAGGCCGCACCGTCCCCGCATGGGCCCGCAGCACCGCATCGAACAGCGACGTCTCGTCGAACCGGTGCTCGTCGAGCACGTAGCTCTCGACCGGACCCTGCTCGGCGTAGTAGCCGCAGGTGGGGGCGATGACCGCCGTGCCGAGATCACGACACGCCTCCAGCCAGCCGGAGTGGGTGCCGAAGCGGTACGGCAGGACCGATGCGTCCAGGGATCTCAGGTAGTCCCACAACGCGTCGTCGTCGAGGAACTCATGCGCCCTGACCTCGACCCGGTCCCCGCATCCGCGCAGCACGTCTGCCAGCGCTCGGTCGTAGCGGCTACCTCGGGGATCCAGGACGTCGGTGTGCCCGTTGACCTGGAGCACCGCGTCGCCGATCTCGTCGACGGCCCGCTCGAGGGTGGGGAGGATCAACCCCGGATCCATGCTGGCGCGCAGGCTCTTGACGTGCACGCCGATCCGGAACCGCTCGTCCCCGTCGGTGCGCCTGGGCGCGGCCTGGAGTGCGGCCATGCCGTCGAGGTCGACCACGTGCGGGTGGGGCACGACCAGCGCGTCCCGGTCCCATCGGCGCTGGATCTCGCGCCGGGCACCGTCGGTCAGCGTGATCAACGCGGCGGCTGCCGGCACCAGCACGTCCAGCTGCGCATCGTGGTCCAGGCGGTCCCTGTGGTGAGGATTGCGCAGGTCATGCATCGTCAGCACCAAGGGCTTGCCGTGACGTCGGAGGGCGGCAAGCAGGTCCGCCAGCTGGGACGGGGTCCGGGCATCGAATCCGAAGTGCACGTGGAACACGTCGAAGAGCTGGTGGTGCGCCTCGACCCAGTCCGCCTCGAGCATCACCGGCGGCCACCATCGAGAGGGTTCGGACTCAGCACCCGGCGGGGTCGGATCAGGCAGGCGGCGCACCCCGTGGGGGCGCACGTCGACGTCCAAGAGGTGCCGGACGTAGACGTGGTCCGCCGGGACCGAGGCCACGTTGACCACCGACGTCCCGGCTGCACGGCAGGGCGCGATCTGCGAAGATGACATGGCCTGCTTCCCCTCAAGGTTCAGCGATGAGCGACCCTCTGCGCCCGTCTGGCTGGTACCCCGCGCATCCCGCTGCAAACCTGCGCCGCCGTCGAACACCCCGCCCGGGAAGATCTGGGATTGAGAACACGTGGTCCGGGTACCACCACCACGTCGGGTCGGCCTTCGACCCACCACCACCTTCTGGAGACGAGTCGATGCTGACACCCACGGCGCGCGGATCGCTGAGCACCGCGGTGTTCGAGGCCATGCGCGCGACCACCCCGTCGTGGTCGGACGTGGCGGGCGCGAGGCCCGACGACGACGAGGACGCCCACATCACGTTGTGGGCTCTGTACGAGATGCACTACCGCGGCTTCGACGATGTCGACGATGCGCGCGAGTGGCAGCCCGAGCTGATCGCCCTCAGGCGCTCGCTGGAGGCCGAGTTCGAGCGGGAGCTTCGCGCTCGGATGCCCGCGGTCTCGCCCGATGGAGACTTCGCCGACACCATGTTCGCCTTCATCTCCGCGCACGACGGCCCGTCCGTGGCCTCGTTCGTGCAGCGCGATGCCGATCGCGACCAGGTGCTCGAGCTGCTCCGGGTCGGCTCGATCTATCACCTGAAGGAGGCCGACCCGACCGCGTGGCTCGTCCCTCGACTGACTCCGAGGGTCAAGGCTGCCCTGGTCGAGCTGCAGTTCGACGAGTACGGCTGTGGCGATCCGGCCCGCCTGCACGCTGACATGTTCGCCCGCGGCATGGCCCAGTGCGGTCTGGACCCCGAGTACGGCGCGTACATCGACGAGGCTCCACCGGCGGTGCTCCACGAGAACAACGCCATGTCGTTGTTCGCGCTGAACCGGCGCCTGCGCGGGGCGGCGCTGGGACACCTGGCGGCGTTCGAGGCCACCAGCAGCATCCCGTCGCGCCGCATGGCTCAGGGCTTTCGTCGACTCGGTCTCCCCGCGTCGATGATCGAGTACTACACCGAGCACGTGGAGGCCGATGCCGTGCACGAGCAGCTGGCCGTGCGCACCATCTGCGCCACGTTGCTCCAGGAGGAACCGGACCTGCGTGACGACGTCTTCCTCGGCGCCTTCACCTGCCTGGACCTGGCCGATCGTTTCGCCGAGGGTGCGCTCAGGACGTGGGCCGCATGACCGAGCAGGAGCATCCCGACGTGATCATCTGTCCGGACGGACCGATGCTGATCCGCGGTGACCACGTCGTTCAGGACGCCGACGGTGGGCTGCACCGGACTACCCGACCGATCAGCGCGGTCTGCCGATGCGGCGCCTCGGGGACGCAGCCGTGGTGCGACGGCACCCACAAGCTGCTGCCGAACCAGGGCAATCTCAAGCAGTAGGCGCCACGCGGCGGAGCAGTCGCCTCAGCGGCGATCGATCCGCATCAGCACGCCCCCGTCGAGGACGCGG
>JBBSRN010000190.1:0-4818 GCA_038242985.1 Propionibacteriales bacterium
ACGACGACGAGCAGCAAGCACTCAAGGACGCCGTCGCGGGTCTGCTGGGCAAGGCGTACGCCTCGTCCGAGGACCGCCGCGCAGTGACCAAGACCGATCCGGGCTGGGATGAGAAGACCTGGCAGCGCCTCGCGGAGATGGGCGCCCTCGGGCTCCCGTTCGCCGAGGAGGACGGCGGCATGGGCGCTGGCCCGGCGGAGGTCGCCATCGTGGCCGAGGAGATCGGGCGCGTCATCGCCCCGGAGCCGTACGTCGAGGCCGTCGTGCTGGCTGGCGGGTTGGTGGCCGGTGCCGGAACGGCCGAGCAGCGCAGCGAGATCCTCGGCGGCATCGCCGAGGGCACCCTCGTGCCGGCGTTCGCGCACCACGAGAACGGCGCGCGGTATGCACCAGGAGCCTCGGCCGTCACGGCGAGCACATCGGGCGACTCGTGGACGTTGTCCGGCGTCAAGGAACCCGTCCTCACCGGGGAACGCGCCGATCTGTTGATCGTCACGGCAGCGCTCGCCGACGGCGGCACGGGACTGTTCCTCGTGCAGCCCGACGCGTCCGGCCTGACCCGCCGGGGATATCGGACCTTCGACGGCGGCCGAGCCGCACGGGTCGAGCTGGCCGAGACCCCGGCCACGCCGTTGGGCGAGGCCGGGGTCGACCAGACCGAGGCCATCGCCCTGGCCGTCGCGAAGGCGCAGATCGCGTACTCGCACGAGTCGCTGGGCGCGATGGACACCGCGCTGAGCCAGACCACGGAGTACCTCAAGACGCGCAAGCAGTTCGGCGTGCCGCTGATGACGTTCCAGGAGCTGACGTTCCGCGCGGCCGACATGTACGTGTCGCTCGAGCTGGCCCGCAGCACCGTCATGTGGTCGACGCTGGTCCTGATGGACGCCGGCGAGCCTGCTGGGATCATCGAGGCAGCAGCCCGCGCCAAGCTGCAGGTCAGCAAGGCCGGACGGCACATCGGCCAGGACGCCATCCAGCTGCACGGCGGCATCGGCATGACGGCGGAGTACAGCGTCGGTCACTTCACCGCGCGCCTCACCGCCATCGATCACCTGCTCGGCGACGGACGCACCCACCTGGGCGCGCTCGCCGCCACCGTCGGCGACCACGAAGTGGTCGAGCCCCTCCCCTGATCGGCCGGCTGGTGCGGTTTACCACGGTACGTAGGTGTGTCGACTCCGACCGCGGGATGTTTTCCGCGGTGGGAGGGGGGCTGCCTACGTACCGTGGTAAACCGGTCGCCTGCGGCGGGGAGCCGAGGCGCGCCGAAGTAGGAGCGACGACCTACGGTGGGTGAATGGTGATCCGGCGGCGATGGCTCCTCGTCGGCGTCGCCACAGCGCTTGCCCTGGTGGGCCCCAACGTCGTGGGCGCGATCCCGGCGCGGGGCTCCGATGAGTCCGCCAGCGCGCTGCTGGAGCGGATCGGGGACTCGGGCTCGATCGGGTGGTCCGGCGACGTCGACACGCAGGGCACCCTGCAGATTCCCGACACCGACTCCTTCGCCGGGATCGCCCGTCTCCTCGGGGAGACGAACGACGTCCGCGTGTGGTGGCGCGATCCGTCCCACTGGCGGGTCGACCGCGTGCGAGGGACCGGCGAGACGGACCTGGTGCGCGAGGGCGACTCGATCACCTCGTGGGTCTTCGAGTCCAACACCGCCACCGTGAGCCCGTACTCCGCCGTGCGCCTTCCCGGCGTGTCCGACCTGCTGCCCAGCCAGCTCGCCACCCGTCTGCTCGCAGGGGCGCGCCCCGCCGAGATCAGCCGCATCGACGCACGACGGATCGCCGGCCGCAGCGCTCCAGGACTACGCCTGGTCCCGTCCGGCGACCAGACGACCATCGGACGGGTCGACGTCTGGGCCGATGCCTCCACCGGGCTGCCGCTGCGCGTCGAGGTCTTCGATGCACGTCCTACGCGGCCGATCCTGACGTCCAGGGTCACCCGACTCGACACCGACGTGCCCTCGAGCAACGACGTGTCGTTCACGGCAGCACCGCAGGCCAGGATCCGGGAACGCGACGCGATCGACCTCGCCGCCGGGGCCAACGTGTTCGCCCCGTTCATCCTCCCGAGCACCGTGGCCGACCTCGCCCGCCGCGGCGATCCGGCCGATCTCGGCGCGGTGGGCGTCTACGGGCGCGGCCCGACCGCGCTGGTCGCCACCCCCTTGCGTCGGGACGTCGTCGGACGCGTGCGCGAACAGCTGTCGAAGGCCGCGTCCGCCGAGCAGACCCCAGCCGGCACGACACTGTCGGTCGGGCCCCTGTCGGTGCTCCTGACCGATGGTCGCCGCGGCACCGGCACGTTCCTGCTGGCCGGCACCGTCACGGCGCAGACCCTCGCCGAGGCCGCCGACGAGCTGGCCCAGAAGGTTCGCGTCAAGTGATCCGCACCCAGGGGCTGACCAAGCGCTTCGGCGCGCTGACCGCAGTCGACGAGCTCGATCTCGACGTGCGCGAGGGCGACGTCTACGGATTCCTCGGCGCGAACGGTTCGGGCAAGACCACCACGGTGCGGATGCTGCTCGGGCTCGTGCTCGCGACGCGTGGCGACATCGAGGTCTTCGGCGAGTCGATGCCCGCAGCCGGTGCCACCGTCCTTCCGCGGATCGGCGCGCTGGTCGAGGGACCCGGGGCGTACGACCACCTGTCCGGTCGTGCCAATCTCGCGACCTTCGACGCCGCGGGCCGAGGCGGCGGTCGGCGAGGCCGCGCCCAGCGGGTCGGCGACGTGCTCGACCGGGTGGGCCTGGATCCGTCCGATCGACGGCCGGTGCGCACGTACTCCCTCGGGATGCGTCAACGCCTGGGACTCGCGTCGGCGCTGCTGCGGCAACCGCGGCTGCTGGTGCTCGATGAGCCCACCAACGGACTCGACCCCCAGGGCATCCACGAGATCCGGGATCTGCTGCTGGAGCTGAACCGGCAGGGAACCACCATCTTCTTGTCCAGCCACCTGCTGGCCGAGGTCGAGCAGATGTGCACCCGCATCGGCGTGCTCGACCGCGGCCGACTCGTGCTGCAGGACGATCTCGCGACCCTCGTGGCGCCCACGGGGCTCATCGTGGTCCGCACGGCGCAGACCGAGTGGGCCGTCGAGGTGCTGGGCGACCGCATCGTCTCCGCGGAGGCCGGGCGGGTGGTCGTCCGCTCGGAGGACCCGGCGGCGGTGAACGCCGAGCTGGTGGCTGCCGGGCTGAGGGTCACCGAGCTGGGGCCACTGCGGGTCAGCCTCGAAGAGGTCGTGCTGCGGGCGAGTGAGGCCTCATGATCCGGGTCGAGCTGGTCAGCCTGCTGCGGCGGCGCCGCACGTGGATCACGATCGCGATGCTCAACGCGCTGCCGCTGCTGATCGCCGTGCTGCTCGCGCTGACGGCCATCGGCCCACGCCCGGGGACCGGACCGCCGTTCCTGTCCGCAGTGCTGACCGACGGCACCCTGTTCCCCCTCGCGGCCCTTGGCATCGTGCTCCCGCTGTTCCTGCCCATCGCAGTCGCCGTCGTCGCCGGGGACTCCATCGCGGGCGAGGCACAGGCCGGCACCCTGCGATACCTCCTGATCCGCCCGGTGGGCCGCGGCCGGCTGCTGGTGGCCAAGCTCATCGCGGTCATCGCGTTCGTGCTCGTGGCGGTGCTGATCGTGGCAGCGCTCGCCTACGTCGAGGGCCGGCTGTTCCTCGGCGACGGCGATCCGTCCGGGACCGTCACCAGCGTCTCGGGATCGAGCCTGTCGCAGGCCGAGACGATCCAGCGCACCTTCCTGGCCCTCGGGTACGTCACGTTCATGATGCTGGGGGTCGCGGCGATCGCCCTGTTCCTGTCGACCATCACCGAGACCGGCATCACCGCCGCGCTGGGCACGATCGCCATCCTGATCGGCTCGACCGTGCTGCTGGGCCTCGATGCCGCCGACGCGCTGCAGCCCTACCTGCCGACGCGCTACTGGTTGGCCTTCGTGGACCTGTTCCGCGACCCGATCCGCTGGGAAGACGTGCTGCGCGGCGTGGTGGCGCAGAGCGTCTACGTGGTGCTTTTCATCGGCGCCGCCTGGGTCAACTTCAGCACGAAGGACATCAACACCTGATCCATCGGTGCGACAGGTCCGTCAGGGTGCCGGCAGGTGACCGGCGCGGCCCAGGTCGTCCAGATGATGAGTCAGCGCGCGACGCGCCAGGTCGACGGTGTGCGGATCGTGGCGTGCCACCAGGTGCATCGCGAGACCGTCGACCAGGGCGTGCAGCCGCACCGCCTCCACGGCCGGGTCAGGGCCCGGTCCGAGGGACTCGACGACCGAACGACACAGTCCACGCAGCGCGTCGTGCCCGCGATCGTAGGTGGGCGCCAGACGCGGTTGCGCCAAGGAGGCGGCCGCGAAGGCCAGCCAGACCTGCATCTCGGCCTGCCGCTCACGATCGAGCGGCAGCACCTCCAGCACGGCCTGCTCGGCTCGCTCGCGGGCCCCACCGTCCACGACGAGGGCGGAGATGCGCGCGCCGGCACGTTCGACGACGAGCTCGAAGCAGAAGCCGAGCAGCTCGTCCTGGCTCGGAAACGCCTGCCGCAGCGATGCCGTCGCGAGATCGGCCTCAGCTGCCACAGCTCGTACCGACACTCCGGCCACACCGTGTCGCAGCACGACGCGCCAGGCCGCCTCGGCGATGGTGAGGCGGCGCTCCTCGTGATCGACCAGCTTGGGCACGAACCCCATCGTGGCACAAGCGTGCTACTTTGTGAGCACAGTCGTGCTAAAACATATTCGGGAGACCCCATGATCCTGATCGTCATCATTGCCTGCGAGATCGCGTTCTGGG
>JBBSRN010000191.1:0-4781 GCA_038242985.1 Propionibacteriales bacterium
CCGGGTCGTAGTCGACGGTGATGGCGTGCAGGTCGGGGATGAAGTAGAAGGCGTCGAACTCCTCCTGCAGCCCGACCCACTGCTTGAACGCGCCGAAGTAGTTGCCGAGGTGGTAGGAGTCAGCGGTGGGCTGTGCCCCGGACAGTGCGCGGGGTCGGCCATCCAGGGGGTGCGCAGCCATGCTGTGCATTCTGCCAGCCGGTCCCCGACGGTCATCGTTAGGCTCAACGGGTGACTGACGTGCGTCGATGGATCATCCCGGGCCGAGTGAACCTCATCGGTGAGCATCTGGACTACAACGGCGGGCCGGTGCTGCCGATGGCCATCGACCGCGAGGTCGTGGTCAAGGCACGACGCCGCGACGATGCGACGATCCACGTGTGGTCCGGCGGACGCACCGAGGTCTTCTCCACCTCGGTCGGTGTCGGCGACGTCACGGGTTGGGCCGCACTGACCGCCGGTGTCGTCTGGGCCCTCGGCCAGGCGGGCCACTCGGTCCCGGCCGCCGACCTGGTCATCGAGTCGGCACTACCGTCGGGCGCCGGGCTGTCCTCGTCCGCGGCAGTGGCCTGTGGCGTGACGATGGCACTGGCCGATCTCGGCGGCATCGAGCTGGACCGAGCAGGCGTGGCCGCCGTCGCGCGCCGCAGCGAGAACGACTACCTCGGCGTCCCGTCCGGCGTCATGGACCAGCTGGCCGTCGTGCACGACGCTGCCAGCCTGATCGACACCCGCACCGGTGCGGTGCAACCGGTGGAGATCACGTGGGGCGAGGACGGGTTGTCGCTCGTGGTCATCGACACCGGTGTCCAGCACTCCATCGACGGGGGCGAGTACACCGGCCGCCACGAGGAGTGCCGGCGCGCAGCCGAAGCACTGGGTCTGGAGCACCTGTCCGACGTGACGCTCGACGGCATGTACTCCCTCGACGACGAGGTGCTCCAGGGCCGGGCTCGGCACGTGCTCACCGAGACTGCGCGGGTGCGCAGCGCCGTCCGGGCACTCGCCGCCCACGACTGGGCCCAGTTCGGCACGATGCTCACCGCGTCCCACGCGTCGCTGCGCGACGACTTCGACGTCAGCTGTTCCGAGCTCGACGTCACGGTCGAGACGGTCCTCGAGGCCGGCGCCCTCGGCGCCCGCCTCACCGGTTTCGGATTCGGCGGCAGCGTCATCGCACTCGCGCCGACCGATCACCTCATCGCCCTGCGCGGCGCCGTCGAGGCAGCCTTCGCGGCCCGGCAGTGGACGGCACCGACGCTGTTCACCGTCAGGCCCGCACCCGGCGCACGACTCGCCTGAATCCCCGTAGCACGAGTCCGGACCGACTGCCGGACCATCCCGGCGGTTGAGCCATCGCGGCCCGACGCCGCGAAGTCGCCACGGTGGGGTCATGCGTTCGACCACACACACCGCGACCGAGGCAGCCCTCCGCGAGGCGATGGGCAACCTGCCCACCGGCCTCACGGTCGTCACCACGTCGACCGGCGGTGTGCCGCACGGCACGACGCTCAGCGCAGTCATGTCCCTGTCGATGGATCCGCCGATGGTGGTGGTGTCCCTGGCACGTACCTCCAGCCTCCTCGCCCGACTGCAGCGCGGCGGCCGGTTCGGCATCAACGTGCTCGCCTCCCACCAGGACCAGGTGGCGCTGCGCTTCTCCCAGCCCCGGCACGACCGGTTCGCCGACCTGGCATGGCACGACGACGACGGCGCGCCTCGGCTGCCGGACAGCCACGCATGGGTGCTGGCCGAGGTGTCGAGCACCCTGCCGGCCGGCGACCACGTGCTGGTCGTCGGTGACGTCCTGGCCGCGGAGTCCTCGACCGGGCGACCGCTCACCTACTGGCAGCGCACCTTCGGCACGCACCAGGGCTTCTGAACTCATCCACCCCACCGAAAGGCACGTCATGACCGATGCACCCCTCTCCTTCGCCTACTGGGTCCCCAACGTCTCCGGCGGTCTGGTGACCAGCACGATCGAGCAGCGCACGGACTGGACGTACGACTTCAACGTCGAGGTGGCGCAGCTGGCCGAGCGCGTCGGCTTCGAGTACGCGCTGAGCCAGGTGCGTTACACCGCCTCGTACAGCGTCGAGCAGCAGCACGAGTCGACCAGCTTCTCCCTGGGCCTGCTGACCCAGACCGAGAAGCTCAAGGTCATCGCCGCGGTGCATCCGGGCCTCTGGCACCCGGCCGTGCTCGCCAAGTGGATCATCACGGCCGATCACATCTCCGGTGGCCGGGCAGCGGTCAATGTCGTGAGCGGCTGGTTCAAGGATGAGTTCACCGGGCTCGGCGAGCCCTGGCTCGAGCACGATGAGCGCTACCGCCGCACTGCGGAGTTCATCAACGTCCTGCGCGGCCTCTGGACCGAGAAGGACTTCTCGCACCTCGGCGATTTCTACCGCATCCACGACTTCACGCTGCAGCCCGCACCGGTCGACGTCCCCGGACGGGCGCACCCGGAGATCTTCCAGGGCGGCAACTCCACCGCCGCCATGCGCAACGGTGGCACGGTCTCGGACTGGTACCTGTCCAACGGCAAGGACTTCGCCGGATTCACCGAGCAGGCGGAGCAGGTCAACGCCCACGCCGCGCTGGCCGGTCGCTCAGGCCGGGTGAAGTTCGGCCTGAACGCCTTCGTCGTGGCGCGCGACTCCGCAGACGAGGCGCACGCCGTGCTGGAGGAGATCATCGACAAGGCCAATCCGGAGGCCGTCGAGGGCTTCCGCCAGGCCGTCAAGCAGGCCGGCAGCTCGACCAGCGACGGCACGGGCATGTGGTCGGACTCCACCACGCGCGATCTGGTGCAGTACAACGATGGCTTCCGTACCGGACTGATCGGCACGCCCGAGCAGATCGCGACGCGCATCGTGGAGTACAAGCGGCTCGGCGTCGATCTGTTCCTGCTCGGCTTCCTGCACTACCTGGAGGACATCGCCTACTTCGGGGAGAAGGTGCTGCCGATCGTGCGCGACCTGGAGGCCGCGGCCGCCCGCTGAGTGCGACCATGGATCCGTGACCACCAGCCAGCGCATCGCGTACCAGGGCGAGCCAGGATCCAACTCCCACATCGTCTGCAAGGAGCACCACCGGGACGCCGAGGCGATCGCGTGCGCGTCGTTCGAGGACGTGTTCGCGGCCGTCAGCAGCGGCGACGCGGACCTGGCGATGATTCCGATCGACAACTCGATCGCCGGCCGCGTCGCCGACATCCACCACTTCCTGCCCACATCGGGCCTGCACATCGTGGCCGAGCACTTCCTGCGCATCCAGTTCAGCCTCCTGGCGGTGCCCGGCGCGACCCTCGACACGATCCGGACGGTGCACAGCCACGTCCACGCGTTGGGCCAGTGCCGCCGGATCATCCGCGAGCACGGGCTGACCCCGGTCATCTCCGGCGACACCGCTGGTGCCGCCCGCGAGGTCTCCGACGCGGCCGACCTGACCCAGGCGGCCATCTCACCGCCCCTGGCCGCCGAGATCTACGGCCTGGAGGTGCTGGCCACCGACGTCGAGGACGAGGACCACAACACCACCCGGTTCGTCGTGCTGGCCCGCGAACCGCGCGTGCCCGAGGCCGGGCCGCCGACGGTCACCACCTTCATGTTCAACGTGCGCAACCTGCCGTCGGCGCTGTACAAGGCGCTGGGCGGCTTCGCCACCAACGGGGTCAACATGACCAAGCTCGAGAGCTACATGGTCGGCGGGAAGTTCACGGCGACCCAGTTCCTCGCCGAGGTCGACGGCCACCCCGACGATCCGGGCCTGACCCGGGCGCTGGAGGAGCTGAGCTTCTACACCACCGAGATCAACGTGCTGGGGGTCTACCCGGCCGACCCGTTCCGCCGGTGAACCTGCTCTGGCCGTTGAACGTGCCGGTCGTGTCCGACGGCGTGGTCACCCTGCGGGCCCACGTGCCCGGTGATGTCGATGCCATGCTGGAGATGGCGCAGGACGCCGAGATGATCCGCTGGACGACCGTCCCGACGCCGCACACGCGTGAGATGAGCGAGCACTTCGCACTCGAGCACATCCCGGCCGGGTGGAACGACGGCACGGCCCGCGGCTGGGCCATCGAGGTGGACGGTCACTACGCCGGCAACATCGACGTCAGGCACGAACCTCTCGCCGACATCGGCTTCGCCCTGCACCCGTGGGCACGGGGTCGCGGCGTCATGGTCCGTGCGGTGCGGCTCGCGAACGACTGGGTGCTGACCAACACCGGCATCGAGGTCGTGCACTGGCGGGCGCAGGTCGGCAACACGGCCTCCCTGCGCGTCGCGCACGCCACCGGCTTCACCCTGCACGGCACGAGCCCGGGCCTCCTGCACGAGCGGGGCCGTGTGCTTGACGCGTGGACCGGCTCGATCCGCTTCGGCGACATGCCCCTGGCTCGCACCCCCTGGGTCGGCTCCACCGTGCTCGAGTCCGATCGACTGCGACTCCGCCCGTTCACCACCGCCGATGCCCCCCGCATCGCCGAGGCGTGCAGCGATCCCGCCACCCGGCACTGGGTGGCCGGCCTCCCCATGCCGTACACCCGCGCCGTCGCGGAGCGATACGTCGCGGACTGCACGTGGCTGGCCGCCACCGGCACGAAGGCCACCTGGGCGATCGCCGATCGCGACACCGACCTGCTGCTGGGCACCATCGCCGTGATGGACCTGCGGGACACCAGCGGCGAGATCGGCTACTGGTTGCACCCGGACGCCCGCGGTCGCGGCGTGATGACCGAGGCCCTCGACCTGGTGGTCGAGCACGCCTGGACCGAGCTC
>JBBSRN010000192.1:0-4693 GCA_038242985.1 Propionibacteriales bacterium
GTTCGAGCTCGACGGGTCCTCCAGCGCCAAGGGCTGGGTGCGCAGCCAGCTGCGGCTCAGTCCCGGTGAGGCGTCGAAGCTGGCTCGTGCTGGCGACACGTTGGTTCGCCTTCCTGCCGTCGCCGCCGCCATGGACCTCGGCCAGGTCAGGTTGGAGCACGTGAACGTGTTCGCCTACGGCCTCAAGCACATCGGTGATGACGTGGTGACCGACTCGATCGACTGGTTGCTGGGAGTGGCGAAGACGTCCGAGCCCGGCGAGCTGTTCGCCGTCATGAAGCAGCTGCGTGCCGCGATCTATCCCGACGAGCTGGACGAGGCGTGGGCCAAGGGCGCCGACAAGGCGCACTTCAACGTCAACGCGGTGCCGCTGGGCTATCACGTGTCGGGGTTCCTCCCGGCCGAGATCGGGGCCAAGCTCCGTCTGGTGCTGGACTCGTTGGCTGCCCCGAAGGATGCCGACGACACCCGCTCGAAGGACCAGCGCAACGTCGGCGCCGTCGACGACCTGGCCTCGGCGTTCCTCGAATCCGGTCTTCCGTCCGACCACGGCATCCGCCCGCACCTGTCGGTTCGGGTCGACGCAGAGACGTTGGATGGCCAGCCCGGTGAACCTGCGGTTCTGGATGGTTTCGGTCCCATCGGGCCGGAGCTCCTCGCGCTGTTGTCGTGCACGGCAGACGTGACCCCGATCCTCACCACGCAGGGCTTTGCCCACCAGGGATCGGTCATCCTGAACGTCGGCCGCAGCCACCGGCTCGCCACGTTGAAGCAACGCCGGGCCGTTCACGCCAGGCAGGACGGCAGGTGCGCCGCGCCCGGCTGCCGCAACACGCATCTGGAGATTCATCATGTGATCTGGTGGTCACGCGGTGGGCCCACAGACATCGACAACCTCATCGGACTCTGCAGCCGCTGCCATCACCTGGTGCACCGAGAGCTGCTGAACATCGCCTTTCGCGATTCCGGTGGATTCAGCTTCACCACCGGAGTCGGCCGCCGCATCCGCGACCACCGCCGTCGACATCGGCGGCTACGCGTCGTCGCCGCCTGAGGAAATCATCTGCTTGCCGAGATGCACGCTCTCGTCGTACTCGGCGTAGTGTCCGAACGACTCCATGTCCTCGTAGCCGGCCGCCCGGTACAGGGCGATCGCCTCGGGCTGCGGCAGCCCGGTCTCCAGCACCATCCGCGTGGCGCCTGCCTCGGCCGCGGTCCGCTCCAGCTCAGCCAGCACGACGCGGGCCAGGCCTCGACGAGTGAAGCGGTGACGCACGTACATCCGCCTGATCTCGGTGTCTCCGGCGCGCGGACCGTGCCATCGCCAACCGCCCATCGCTGCCGGCACGCCGGCGACGTACCCCAGCACGAAGTGCCCCTCTGGTGCGACGAACTCCTCGACGTCCAGCGGAGCCACGTCCGCATTGCCGTAGATCTGGACGTACCGCTCCTGCACCTCATCGATCAGCAGGAGGGCATCGGGATGGTCCAGCCGAGCGGCACGGAGTTCGATCTGTGGCTGCTCGGTCAGGGGTACGACTCGTTCACAGGTACTGGCCGGTGTTGACGACGGTGTCGATGGAACGACCCGGCTCGTTGCCGCCCTTGCCCGAGATGAGGGTGCGGATGAACACGATGCGTTCACCCTTCTTGCCCGAGATCCGCGCCCAGTCGTCGGGGTTGGTCGTGTTGGGCAGGTCCTCGTTCTCCTTGAACTCATCGAGGCAGGCCTGCAGCATGTGCTGCACCCGCAGCCCGCGCTGCCCGTGCTCGAGCAGGTCCTTGATCGCCATCTTCTTGGCCCGGTCGACGATGTTCTGGATCATGGCGCCGGAGTTGAAGTCCTTGAAGTACAGGACCTCCTTGTCGCCGTTGGCGTAGGTCACCTCGAGGAACTGGTTGTCCTCGGACTCCGCGTACATGTGCTCGACGGTGCGCTGGATCATGCCCGCGGCGGTCGCCTCTCGGTCGCCGGACCATTCGGCCAGGTCGTCGGCGTGCAGCGGCAGTGTCGGGGTCAGGTACTTGCTGAAGATGTCGGTGGCCGATTCGGCGTCCGGTCGCTCGATCTTGATCTTCACGTCGAGCCGCCCGGGGCGGAGGATGGCCGGGTCGATCATGTCCTCGCGGTTGGACGCACCGATGACCAGCACGTTCTCGAGGCCTTCGACACCGTCGATCTCGCTCAGCAGCTGCGGCACGATGGTGTTCTCGACGTCGGAGGAGACGCCCGAACCGCGGGTGCGGAACAGGGAGTCCATCTCGTCGAAGAACACGATCACCGGAGTGCCCTCGCTGGCCTTCTCGCGGGCTCGCTGGAACACCAGACGGATGTGCCGCTCGGTCTCACCGACGTACTTGTTGAGCAGCTCAGGACCCTTGATGTTGAGGAAGAACGAGCGGCCCTCCTCGCCGGTCCGTTCGGACACCTTCTTGGCCAGCGAGGCAGCAACGGCCTTGGCGATCATGGTCTTGCCGCAGCCCGGAGGGCCGTACAGCAGGACGCCCTTGGGCGGCTTGAGCTCGTGCTCGATGAAGATGTCCGGATGCAGGTAGGGCAGCTCGACGGCGTCGCGGATCGATTCGATCTGACCGCGTAGACCACCGATCGACTCGTAGTCGATGTCCGGCACCTCCTCCAGCACGAGATCCTCGACCTCGCTCTTGGGGATGCGCTCGTAGACGTAGCCCGAGCGGGAGTCCAGCAGCAACGAGTCGCCGGGGCGCAGCTTGATGCCCGTCAGCGACTCGGCCAGCCGGACGATGCGCTCCTCGTCCGCGTTGCCCATGACCAGGGCTCGCAGGCCGTCCTCGAGGACCTCCTTGAAGGAGACGACCTCGCCGACCTGCTCGAACTCCAGCGCCTGGACCACGTTCATGGCCTCGTTGAGGATGACCTCCTGGCCCTTGCGCAGGCCGTCGCGGTCGACCGCGGGGCTGACGTTGACGCGCAGCTTGCGACCACCGGTGAAGACGTCGACCGACTCGTCGGCGTTCAGCTGGAGGAAGGTGCCGAATCCGGTGGGCGGTTGCGCCAGGCGGTCGACCTCCTCCTTCAGGCCCACGATCTGGTCGCGTGCCTCGCGCAGCGTGGAGGTGAGGCGGTCGTTCTGTGTGGACGTGGCCGACAGCCGCGCCTCGAGATCACGCAGTCGCGCATCGGTCGAGCTCTCACCGCTCAACCGGCGCCGCAGGTGCTCGACCTCGGCGCGCAAGTAGGCCAGCTCCTGTTCGGGACCACTGCCCCGGACATCGTCGCTCATCGCCACCTCCTGCTCGTGTGCACGACCCTACCGGGCGCGACCCCGTCGGTCGCGTCAAGGCAAGCGCGCGTCTACTCCGGCAGCTCGCTGCCGAAGGGTCGCGGGCCGGTGTAGTCCGGTCCGTAGGCGCCGGGAGCCGGTCGCCGCGAGCGTTCGAGGGTGCGCTGACCCGGTGCCATGCGGCGCGCCGTGGCGAGATAGGCGGTGTGGCCGTTCATGCGGTGGTCCGGTCGCACCGACAGCCCCTCGAGGTGCCAGTCGCGCTGCAACGTCTCCCAGGCGACCGGCTCGGTGAACCCGCCGTCCTCTCGCAGGGTCTCCACGAAGCGGGACAGCTGCGTCGTGGTCGCGACGTAGGCACAGACGATGCCGCCCGGCACGAGTCGCTCGACGGCCAGCGGGATGCAGCTCCACGGATCGACCATGTCGAGGATCAGCCGGTCGATCTCGGTCTCCTCGATCACCTCGCGCACGTCGCCGACGGTCAGGGTCCAGGTCGACTGGGGGCCGAGCACGTGCTCCACGTTGCGTCTGGTGTTGTCGGCGAACTCCTCGCGGATCTCATAGGAGCCCAGGTGTCCGGTGGGGCCGAGCGCCCGCAGCAGGTACGTGGTCAGGCTGCCCGATCCGGCGCCGGCCTCGACCACGCGCAGACCCGGGGCGATGTCGGCCCACATCAGGATCTGGCCGACGTCCTTGGGGTAGATGATCGCCGCACCGCGCGGCATCGACACGACGTACTCCGACAGCAGCGGCCGGAACACCTGGTACTGACCGGCGAGCGAGGACTCGATGACGATGCCCTCGGGCCGGCCGAGGATGTCGTCGTGGCGCACCTGGCCCTTCTTGGTGGAGAACTCTGCGCCAGCGGTGAGCGGGAAGTTGTGCTTGCGTCCCTTGGCGTCGGTGAGGCGCACCCACTCCCCTTCGATGAAGTCGCTCATCCGGCCCTCCTGTATGCCGCCTCGACGGCGTCCGTGGTCATGACCCCGACGAATCGGCCGCCCGAATCGATCAGTGCGTACGTCGCTGCGGGGTGAGCGTTCATGTAGTGCAGGAGCGCCGGCCCGCCGAGATCGGCGTCCAGCTTGACCGCGTCTGCCGTCACCGGCAGTGATTCGTCTGCGAGGTCGCGCGCAGTGAGTGCTTCGACCCGGCTCCTGCGGTTCGTCTGCTGCAGGGCCTGGCTCGACCCGACCCACAGGAACCAGG
This sequence comes from Propionibacteriales bacterium, assembly GCA_038242985.1. Classification (GTDB taxonomy): domain Bacteria; phylum Actinomycetota; class Actinomycetes; order Propionibacteriales; family Nocardioidaceae; genus Aeromicrobium. Next base: position 4,476 of record JBBSRN010000192.1, read on the forward strand.
CCACCAGGGCGGCCACCACCAGGTTCACCACGTAGTCCTGGTCGCGAGGGCGCGGCACCGCCCAGACGAGCGCCGCCACAGCGGTGAGCCGGCCGATCCATGCGGCCGTCCGGATGCCGGCGGCCTCTCGCCCGGTGAGTGCCCAGATCAGTGCCCGGAGCACGCGACCGCCGTCGAGCGGGAGCCCCGGAATCATGTTGAACGCGGCCACCAGCAGA
>JBBSRN010000193.1:0-4675 GCA_038242985.1 Propionibacteriales bacterium
GGGCAGCGTCCATCGCGGTCAGACCGAGCACCAGCTGCAGCAGCTGGGCACCGAGGAACAGGAAGCCGGTCAGGGCCATCAGGCTCAACAGGTTCGCGGCGATCGCGCCGCTGAAGACCCGGTTGCGGAACAGCGTCAGGTCGATCATCGGGTGTGCGCTGGAGCGCAGGCGCCGGACCAGCGCCCAGCCGGACACGATCGTCACGGCGAGAGCGACCAGGCTGACCTCGTCCAGGCCGTGCTGGGCGATGTTCTTGATCGTGTAGACGAAGGGCAGCATCGTCGTCAGCGACAAGACGATGGCGACCGCGTCCAACGGGCTCGGCGAGGGATCGCGCGACTCCGGCAGCAGCACGATCGCGAGCGGGATCAGCACCAGGATCAGCGGCACGTTGATGAGGAAGACCGAGCCCCACCAGAAGTGGCCGAGCAGGTATCCGCCCAGCACGGGGCCGAGCGCAGCACCGCCGGAGAACATCGCCGCCCAGCTGGCGATGGCCATGCGGCGATCGGTCGGGTGCTCGAAGACGTTGCGGATCAACGACAGCGTCGACGGCATCAAGGTGGCTCCGCCCACGCCCAGCAGCAGCCGGGCAAGGACCAGCATGCCCGCGCTGGAGCTGTAGGCGGCCAGCAACGAGGCGGCACCGAAGCCGGCGGCACCGATCACCAGCAGCCTGCGCCGGCCGATCCGATCGCCGATGCTGCCCATCGCGATGAGCAGACCGGCCAGCATGATCGCGTAGACGTCCACGATCCACAGCAGCTGCGTGCCGCTGGGCCGCAGGTCGACGCTGATCGCCGGGAGCGCGAAGCTGAGGACCGTGTTGTCGACCGACACCATGAGCACCGGGAGCATCAGCACGGCCAGCGCAGCCCACTCCCGGGCGCCAGCGCGCACGGGCTCGGCGGCGATGCGGCACGGGCTCGCGTCGTACCGGGGATCCAGGGTCGTCATGATGTCCTCCTCACGGTGTCCCTCTCACAGGACGTCAGGGCAGTTCTGCCGTCAACCACTGTACCGTCTGGACGGTACAGTAATCCACCGGATCCGACGTGACGTTCGCCTCGCTAGGGTGGGCCCATGCCGGCCCCGGATCGCTCCACGCGTGACCGACTGATCGATGCGTTCGAGTCGATGCTGGTCTCCGCCGGCAGCCGGGCCGCCACGCTCGACGCGGTGGCAGCAGAGGCCGAGGTGTCCAAGGGCGGACTGCTCTACCACTTCCACAGCAAGGACGACCTGGTCGACGGGATGCTCGATCGTCTGCGCGAGCAGGGCGCGGCCGACGTGACGTCCATGCGCGCAGCCCGCAAGGGGCCGGTCGAGTACTACATCGCCACCTCGCTGGATTCAGGCAGCGACTTCGACCGGGCGCTGATCGCCACCGCGCGCATCGCCCAGGAGCACGACACCCGCGCCTCGGCCGCGCTGGCCGATCTGCGCGACGCCTGGTTCGAGGTGCTCAGCGAGCACCTGGGTGACGAGGCGCTCGCGCGCACGATCCAGCTGATCGGTGACGGCCTCTACTTCGACAACACCACCGGCCTGGGCCAGCGGGAGGCCATCGCGCACGTGCGCGACGTCCTGTGCCGCCTCGACGTGCTCTGAGACCCTCGACCTGACCCGATCAGGCCTTGCGGACCTCGAGGAACATGCTCGGGCCGAAGTTGCTCTTGGCCAGCGGGCCCTGCAGCACCTTCTCGATCGCGAGCATGGCACCGGTGGGCAGCATCTTCTTCAGTCGCTGACTGCGCAGGTTCGAGACCGACAGCTTCTGCTGCACCCGGAGTCCGGCCGCGGCCAGCTGATCGGTGACGGTGTCGATGTTGTGGTTCACGAAGGCGATGGCGTCAGGTTCGTCCGCCTGCACGGTGCGGATGCTGACCGGTTCGACCGGCAGCGCCGTGCCCCGCTTCTTGAACGATCGGCGATTCTTGAAGTGCCCGTAGTTGGCGACCTCGATGATGGCGGTCCCGCCCGGGGCGAGCACGCGGGAGATCTCCGCGAACTCCGCCGTCGGATCGGGCAGGTGGTGCATGACTCGCACCATCGTGATGAGGTCCAGCTCGCCGTCGGCGAAGTCGAGCGCATCGGCCTGCATCTGCACCTGGGCGATGTCGGTGTCGGCCAGCAGCTTCGCTGCCGCGTCGAGCTGGGTGCGGCTGGGCTCGGCCAGGGTCACCCGGTCGGCGAACGTGCGCAGCAGCAGACACAGCCTGCCGTACCCGCCACCGATGTCGACGGCTTTCGCGAAGTGCCGGCCCGACAGGATGCGCTTGATCGCGATCTGCTCGGCCGCGTTCTCGTAGGCCCGCTGGTCGAAGTACGTGGTGTAGTCGTATCCCCGGTCGTACTGGTCGGCGACCTTCTTGCGTGGCTGGTCGGGCGTCTGCTCATTCACCCCGCGACTCTAACAACCCGTCGCAGAGCGAGCAGACGGTACCGAGCGGAGCGAGCAGGCGGCACCGAGCCGGGCGGGCCGATCATCCGAAGGTGCGCGGTCCGAAGACCGCGGCGTGCCCCGCCGCGCCCGCCTTGCGGGCGATCGCGGTGTTCGAGGACTTGAACATCGCCGACTGCAATCGTCGTTCGCGGCGCAGCGCCGCGCGGCGGGTGCCGCGCTGGTTGGCGTAGAGCAGCTGCTTGGTGGCGGCGACCGAGTCCGGCGAGCGTTCGACGATCTGGTCGATAAGTGCCAGCGCCTCGGCGAGGGGGTCGGCGGCGGCGGCCGTCGCCAGACCGAGCTCGACGGCCCGGGTGCCGCTGATGACCTCGCCGGTCATGGCGAGTCGTTGCAGCGCGTCGGCCGGCATGTTCTCGATGAAGCCGATGGTGCCGCCCATGTCCGGCACGAGACCCCACTTGGCCTCCAGGATCGACCACTGGGCGTCAGGGGTGGTGAAGCGGAAGTCGGCGCCGGCCGCGAGCTGCACCCCCGCGCCGTAGCAGTGACCGTGCACGACGGCGATGACCGGCACCGGCAGCTCGCGCCACACGGTCGAGAACTTCTGGAACCGGTTGACCGTCCGCGCTCCGGCGAAGAAGTACCGGGCGACGCGGCGCTTGTGCTTGAAGGCCGAGGCGAAGTCCAGTCCTGCGCAGAAGCTCCGCCCGCTGCCCTGCACGATGATGGCGCGGATCGCCCGGTCCTGTCCCAGCTCCTGCGCCACCGCGATGAGCTCGTCGATCAGGTCCAGGTCGATTCCGTTGAGCTGCTCGGGACGATTGAGCGTCACAGAGGCGACCGGACCGTCGACGGCGGTGAGCACACGGGGTTCAGTCATGGGCACAGACTATTCGGCCTGCTCGGCGTCCCTGCTGTCCGTGGTCGACGCCGCCACGATGTGGTCGATCGCGTCGGTGAGGCTGGTGGCGCGGATGGCACGCGAATCGGGCAACGACACCCAGCCCGGCCCACCGAGCACCACCCGGGTGGCGTCCGGCACGACCGCCAGGGCCTCGACCAGGTCACGGTCGTCCGGGCGCATGAGCGTCGCCCACACGAAGATGGCGTCCGGCTCGGTGCGCTGCGCGAGATCGGACAGCGACTCCCACGGCACCCGTGGACCCAGCACGAAGCTCCCGATGCCCCGCTCGGCCAGCGCCGCTTCGATGGCGTACACCGGCAGGGAGTGCTGGTCGTCCTCCGCGCTGGCCAGCACGACGCCACCGCGGGCCAGCGGTGCGGCGTGCGCGCGCGAGTGCAGTCGGAGCTCGGAGAGCAGTCGCTCGCTGGCCACGTGCTCGCTGACGATGTCGATCGTCCCGTGGGACCACCCCTCGCCGATCCAGACGAGGACGGGAGTCAGCACGAGGTCCCACGCCTGCACCACGCCCAGTCGGCGCAGCGCGCCGCCGAACAGGCTGGACAGCCGGCTGGCGTCGACATCGAGCACCGCCCGGGAGATCGCCTCGACCATCTGTTCGGGACCCAGCCGCGCGTCGCCGGGCCGTTCCCCTGCCACCATCGCCGCGACTTCGTCGGAGTCGAGGTCGTGAGCGGCCTGAGCAGCCTGCCGCGGCGTCACCCCCCGGTGGAGCAGGCGCCGCATGAACTCGACCCGCTCGATGTCGTGAGCGGTGTAGCGGCGATGACCACCGCTGGTGCGCAGCGACGGTCCGAGGTCGTACCTGCGCTCCCAGGTGCGCAGCGTGGCCTGGGCGATGCCGAGACGTTCTGCCACGGCTCCGACACCCCACGTCAGAGTCGTCGACGCGTCGTCGCGCGACTCCTGGGAGCGTCCGGCCATGCAGCGATCCTAGAACTTTGTCAGAACTTGTGCACTTGTCCAGAGCTGTGGACAAGGCAGTGGATAACCTGTTGTGCCCTGCAATGACAGGGATAGCGGGCGAGAGATTTCGAGCAATTTGGAAAAACCTGGTCAAAACCTATTTCAAACCTAGTCAAAACCTATTCAGACGAGTAGCATCGGAATCACCCCACCAGATCAGAGGAGCTGAGGACATGCCCAACATTCACAAGTTGCCGATTCCGGTCATCGAGTCGTACGAATGGCAGTACGAGGGGTCGTGCGCCCACCTCGACTCCGACACCTTCTTCTCACCTGACGCCGAGCGCGGAGCCAAGCGCATCGCTCGCGAGGAGAACGCGAAGTCGATCTGTCGGACCTGCCCGGTCATCGAGCGTTGTCGTCAGCACGCGCTGGAGAC
>JBBSRN010000194.1:0-4623 GCA_038242985.1 Propionibacteriales bacterium
CCTACGCCGAGGCAAGTCCATGGGCGACTTCCCCAAATCCGAGATGACCCTGGAAGACCTCACCTCCATGATGGCCGGCGGCACCGAGCTCGACTCACTGGTCACCGAACTCGAACAAACCATGGGCAAGGAATCCCCGGTGGTGGCCGACATGGCCGCCGACGCAGGCCACGGGCAGTAGGAAGTCGAACCCCCGCAGAACACCCGGCTCGGGACGAGCCCGCGACCCCGACCGGGGCGCGGGTGGCGCGGTCGATGACGACTGCGCCCCACAGGCGGACGCCATCAGGCGTCCAGAAGGAGAAGTAGATGCTCAAGACACAGCGCAAGCGGGCTCGGGTGGTACCACTGCTGATCGGAGGTCTGGCGACGGTGCTCCTGGCAGCGTGCAGCGGAACCGGCAAGGAGGGCGGGGACGCCGCCGGCGGTGCCGGCAAGGAGTACACCTACGCCCTCATCACCCATGGCACGCCCGGCAACGCCTTCTGGGACCGGATCAAGTCCGGCGGTGAGCAGGCTGCCGACGACATGGGTGTGAAGGTCGACTACAGCTCGGACCCTGACCCGGCCCAGCAATCCCAGCTGATCGATGGTGCGGTCGCCAAGAAGGTCGACGGCATCCTCGTCACGATGGCCAACCCCGACGGCATCGAGTCCAGCGTCAAGGCAGCGGTCGCTGCTGGTGTCCCGGTGATCACGATCAACTCCGGCATCGATCAGTTCAAGGACTTCGGCGCGATCACGCACGTGGGCCAGAGCGAGTCGCTGGCCGGGGAAGCCGCTGGCGAGAAGCTGAAGGAATCGGGCGCGAAGAACGCCATCTGCGTGCTCCACGAAGGTGGCAACATCAGCCTGGAGGCGCGCTGCAAGGGCGTCGCCGACACGATGGGGGCGAAGGTCGAGAACATCCAGGTCGACGGCACCGATGACAACGCCGTGGCCGCGACCATCACCTCTAAGCTGCAGGCCGATCGCTCGATCGACACGGTCGTCGCTCTGGGTGCGCAGTACTCGATCGATGCCGTGGCCGGGGTCGAAGCGGCCGGGAGCAAGGCCAAGGTCTCCACGTTCGATCTCGACTCCGACGTCATCAACGCCATCAAGGACGGCAAGATCGAGTTCGCGGTCGACCAGCAGCCCTTCGTGCAGAGCTATCTCGGCGTCGTCGGCCTCTACCTGAAGTCGATCAACGGCAACGACATCGGTGGAGGGCAGCCGGTGTACTCCGGTCCTGCGTTCGTCACCAAGGAGAACGCCGACGCGATCTTGACGTTCGCGGAGAACGGCACGCGCTAGTCACGATCGGTGGCGGGGTTCGCCAGGGCCCCGCCACCGACGCCCCCACCTGTCCGCGCATGACCAGGAGTCAGCCGATGAACACGATGATCACCGCCGCGACAACGGACCGAAGTTGCACGCAGCGCGACGTTGCGTCATCAGAGTTGCGCCTTGTACCGTTACCCACCATGAGCACTATCGGCACCCTCGAGCGCGGACTCAAGATCCTGGACCTCCTGGTCGAGATCGAGTCCGATCCGGTCCGGCAAGCCAAGGGCGTCTCGGTCCAGCAGGTCGCCACCTCGCTCGACATCCACAAGAGCAGCGCGTCGCGCCTCATGCAGACGCTGGTCTCGACGGGCTACGCGGTGGCGGCGAGTCCGAACCGGCGAGGGTTCCGACTGGGACCGGCGGTCCAGACGAACGAGCAGCTACACCCTGCACAGAGGCGTCTGAGCAGCATGGCGCGCCCGTTTCTCGAGCGCCTGGTCGACCTCACCGGGGAGTGCTCGCACGCTGCGGTCTCCGCTGGCACCTCGGCTCTGGTCATCGACGACGCAGAGACCGGCAAGTCGCTGCGCGTGGTTGCCGGCACCGGGCGCAGGGTTCCACTGCACTGCACTTCGGCAGGCAAGGTGCTCCTCGCGCACGGGCTCGCCACCGTGCCCGCCGACCTCCCGGTCCGGACCGCTCGGACGATCACCGACGTCGATGCGCTCGTGGCCCACCTGGCCACGATCGTGGAGCAGGGCTACTCGATCGACGACGAGGAGAACGACGAGGGTGTCCGGTGCATCTCCGCGCCGGTCCGAGAAGGGCGCGACGGACCCGTCATCGGGTGCATCGGCATCGACGGCCCGTCCATCCGGGTCACGTCGGACACCGTCGAACAGATGGCAGCGCAGCTCGTGCGAGTCGCAGCCGACCTGTCGGCCGAGCTCGAGCAACGTCCGGCGCCTGCTGAGCACGTGAGCTGACAGCCGGCGCCCATCGCCTCCGCCCCTCAGCGGGGCCTCCCGGAACATCCCCAGAATCCTGACCTGCGGGTCCCCCACGAGGAGCCAATCCCATGACCATCGACGTGACTCGAATCGCTGCTGCCCCCATCTCGTGGGGAGTGTGCGAAGTCCCTGACTGGGGCTACCAGCTGCCGGCGGCCGGTGTTCTCGCCGACATGGCCGAGCTGGGCCTGACCACCACCGAGCTGGGGCCCGACGGCTTCATCCCCGGACCACCGGCTGAGCAGAAGGAGCTGCTGGACCGGCACGGCCTGCGTGCGGCGGGCGCGTTCTGCCCGGTCGTGCTGCATGACCCCGATCTCGACGTCGATGCGGTTGCGGGAACGATCCTCGACGCGTTCGAGGTCCTGGGCGCGACGATGATCGTCCTGTCCGCGGACTCCGGTGCGGATGGCTATGACCTCAAGCCCCAGCTCGACGACGACGGCTGGAAGGCGCTGCTGGCCAACACCGCCGGGATCCATGCGCGTGCTGCAGAACGAGGCGTCACCGCGTGCCTGCACCCGCACGTCGGGACGATGGTCGAGAGCCGCGACGAGGTGACCCAGTTCCTCGATCGTTCCGACGTGCCGATCTGTCTGGATGCAGGCCACCTCATGGTCGGTGGGACCGACCCCGTCGAGCTGGCCCAGCAGGCAGCGGAGCGGGTCGCGCACGTCCACCTCAAGGACATCAATCTTCCCGTCCTGGAGACGGTCAGGTCCGGCGAACGCAGCTACACCGAAGGTGTGGCTGCTCACATGTACGACGTCCTCGGCCAGGGAGACCTGGACCTGCGGGGTCTGGTGGGCGCGCTGGAGGGTGCGGGATACACCGGCCTGTACGTGCCGGAGCACGATCGCATGATCCACGCAGCCGCAGACGGCGCCCTGGTCCGAGCCGATGCCCAGGCCAGCGTCGATTTCCTGCTTGGTCTCTGACCCCGTCCACCACGAAAGGAAGCACACCTCATGAAGATCGTCCTGGCCGGTGCCGGCCGAATCGGAACCATGCACGGCCGGGTCCTGGCTGAGCTGATCCCGCCGTCCGACATCGTCGTGACCGACCCAGCCCTCGACCGCGCCACGGCCCTTGCCGACGAGCTGGGGGCCACGGTCGCTTCCACGCCCGACGAGGCGCTGCGCGGCGGGGCCGACGGTCTGGTCGTCGCCACGAACACGCAGACGCACGCCGACCTGATCGAGCGGGGTTGCGCGGCCTCGGTCCCGACCTTCTGCGAGAAGCCGGTCACGATGGACGTCCCGAGCACGCGTGAGGTGCAGGCCGTCGCCGAGGCCAGCGGCACCGAGGTGCAGATCGGTTTCCAGCGACGCTTCGACCCGGGGTACGTCGAGGCGCGTCGCCGCGTGCAGTCAGGTGAGCTCGGACAGCTGCGTCGCGCCCACCTGGTGAGCGCGGACCCGGCGTCTCCACCCATCGAGTTCATCGCCACCTCGGGCGGGATCTTCCGCGATCTGCTCATCCATGACCTGGACATCCTCCCGTGGGTCGCCGGCAGCCCCATCGCCTCGATCTGGGCGCACGGTGCCGCGCGCACGCCGGACTTCGCCGAGGTGGGCGATGTCGATGAGGTGGTGGCCATGCTGTCGCTGGAGGACGGGACCGTGGCGACGCTGCAGGGATCCAGGAGGAACGGCGCCGGGTACGACGTCCGCATGGAAGCGGCCGGAACCTTGTCCACGATCGTCGTGGGGCTCGCGCCGCAGTCACCTCTCGTGTCGGCGGAACCGCACGTGGACCGCAGTGCTGCCGAGCCCTGGATGCAGTTCGCCGACCGATTCGAAGCGGCCTACCGCCAGGAGATGGTGGCGTTCCTGGAGATGGTCACCACCGGTGGTTCCAGTCCCTGCACGATTGCCGAGGCCGTGAATGCCGCCGTCGCCGCCGAGGCGGCTGACCTGTCGTTGCGCGAGAACCGGCCGGTGCACCTGGATGAGATCCGACAGGCCCTGGGCATGGGCCGGTGACCATCAAGCTGGGGATCGTCGGATTCGGTCCGGGCGGGCGCATCTTCCACGCGCCGTTCGTGCAGGCGGCCGAGGGTCTCACCCTCTGCGGCGTCGTGACGCGCTCGCCCGAGCGCCGGGCCGAGGTGGAGCAGACCTACGGCGTGCCGGTGCATGCCTCGCTCACCGAGATGCTCGAGGCCGAGCCGGACATGCAGGCCGTCACGATCACCACTCCGCCGGAGACGCGCCGCGACCTGGTGCTCGAGGCACTGGCTGCCGGCAGGCACGTCCTGGCCGACAAGCCGTTCGCGCCGACCGCCGAGGCCGGACGCGAGCTGGCCCAGGCGGCCGCGGACGCCGGACTGCTGCTCACCGTC
>JBBSRN010000195.1:0-4615 GCA_038242985.1 Propionibacteriales bacterium
CGATGGGTTGCGCTGCCGCTGCAGTCGTCGTCGCACGCCTCGATCCGGCTGCGGCCGAAGCTGCGCGGTCCGGTTCGATGCTGTGGTTCGGTGGTGCTGCGGCCTTGACGGCGGCGCTGCTGGTGCTGCTCGTCGCGCGGTCGCCGGCCCTCGCGCCGAGCGTGATCGTCGCGGCCACGTCCACGACCGTCTCGGGCCTGGCGATGCTGGCATTGCACGGCACTCGCTGGAGCTTCGACGGCCTGTACTCCGATGCCGGTTTCCGGACCCAGGCGGCCACCCGTTTCGCCGACTCCGCGTCACTGGCGGACTACGGATATCGGGGCCTGCCCAGCTACTACCCCCCTGCACTTCCCTGGATCCAGGGGAGGCTGGCCGATGTCGTGGGCGTTCCCGCCTGGATGATGATCAAGCCGGTGACGCTCGTGCTCGCCGCCTGCATCCCGGTGCTCGCGTTCTTGTGGTGGCGGCGTGTCGTGCCGCCGCTGACCGCCGCAGTGCTCGTGGCCGGCACCAGCTTGGCGGTCGCTGACTTCCGCAAGCCCGATGAGTGGCTGGTGCTCGCCCTGATCCTGCCGTGGTGGCTCGAAGCGGTGCGCGACGTCCGCGCCGAGGGCGTGCGGCGCGCATCCAGCGTCGTGCTCGGCGCAGTTCTGGGTGGACTGCTCCTGGTGCACTCCTACTACTTCCTCCCGTTCGGTCTGGCGACGGTCGCAGCCCTGGTCGTGGACGGCGCGGCGCATCGACCCCGTCCGCTCCCGCTGGGGCGTGCGGTGCGCATCGGAGCCGTGGCGCTGGTCTGCGCGGCGCCGTACTGGCTGCCGATGCTGTGGCTGCGGATCCAGGGCGACGCGGCCGATGACCTGCAGCGGCGCTGGAGCGAGGTGGGGTTCACCCAACCACCGCTGCCCCTTCCCCCGGGCGTCACTGGGGTCCTCGGCATGGCGGGCGTGATCTGGTTGCTGCTGCGCCTGCGCTCCAGCCAGCTGGCGCTGTCCCTCACGATCGCCCTGACGACGGCGTACGCGCTGTGCGTGGGAGGGCAGCTGGCGCAGCCCTTCGGAGTGGCGCTGCTGCCAGAGAAGAGCGTGCTGCTCATTCGCGCCCTGCTCGTCATCTCCGGCATCCTCGCCCTCGATGAGATGGCGCGAGCCTTGAAGGGCCACCTGGGACGGCGCACCCAGATGATCGGCTCGGTCCTGGTCGCAGCCGCGGTGCTCGTCCCGTTGACCACCAGCCACACGCAGCACTGGCTGGAGGGTGACCATGCACTCGCCGCCCAGCAGATGCGCTACCCGGACGGGACCTACCCGGCCGGTGGTCGCCCCGATCCGCAGACCAACGCACATCCCTGGTCCGTGGCGCCTCGCGCCACCGGGCCGTCGGTCGACGCCGTCGCGCTCGGGTGGCGGACAGCGTCGGGCTCGAAGCTGGGTGCCGACACGGTGCTGGTCAGCAGCCGAGCCGATCTGCTGGCCACGACACCCGTGCACACCTTCATCTCGTGGAAGAGCATCTACTCCCACCCCAACGGGCAGTTCATCGCGCGCCGGCAGATGCTGCGCGACATGAGTCGGTGCACCACGGCACGCTGCGCCTGGGAGTACTTGCGGGTGAACCGTTTCGACCCGGTGGACGGCCTGGTGCTGACCAAGACCCCCTCCGGGCTGACACTGACCCTGGCGACGGATCGCTTCCCCGAGGCATGGTCCAAGACGCGCATCCGGTTCGCGCCGGAACTCTTCGACGGGCCGCTGTTCACCCGCACCGACGTCGGCAACGTGGCCGTGATCTCGGTGGCCCACCGCTCGAAGGAACCCGCGCGGACCTAGAGGAGCGGCGCTCGGATCAGGCCGTTCGGTCTCGTTCTGCGTTCTCATCGGGCAGCGGCACCACCACGGTCGGGCACGGCGAGTGGCTGACGCACTGGTGGCTGACCGATCCCAGCAGCAGGCCAAGGAATCCGCCGCGGCCACGCGAGCCGATCACCAGGAGATCAGCGCCGACGGCGGCGGCGAGCAGCGCCGGCGCCGGACTGCCCTGAGCGGTCACCGGGGTCACCGCATACTGCTCGTCGTCCACGGCGGCGATCGCCTCGTCCAGCGTGCGCCGGGCCACCGCCTTCGGGTCGACCTGCTCCCTCGGGAGCATGACCGGGTCGCCGTAGTTGTTCGGGTAGCGCCACGCGCACACCGCCTGCAGCTCTGCCCCGCGCAGGCGGGCCTCGGTGATGGCGAACCGCAGCGCCGCCCGCGAGTTGGGTGAACCGTCGACTCCGACCACCACGCGTCCGGGAGAAGGCGTTGCTCCGGTATCCGATTGCGTCATGAATACGACGCTATCAGTTCGGTCCGGGTGCTCAGCCCGGTCGCACGCGCCGTCCGCTGACGTGCTCACCGGTCACGCCGATGACCAAGGTCCGATCCCCTTCGGCCCACGGTTCATGACCGGTCGCCGCGGCAAGGGCGTCGCACGTGGAGGGATCGTCGACGTGCTCGGCGCGACCCAGGACGAGGACCGACCAGCCGGCCTGGAGGAACTTGTCGACATCGTCCACCTCGAACGCCACCGCCTGGTTCACGACATGGGCACCGATCGGGCCGTCATGGGTGGTGCGGAAGTAGATGTGGCCGTCGAGGACGGTGAAGTTCACCGGAAAGATGCGCGGGTAGCCGTCGGCGACGAATCCGATGCGACCGACCGGCTGGGCAGCCATCAGCTCCCAGCACTCCTCCAGATCGAGGGTCTCGTTGCTCGGACGCGACTCATACCTCCACCCGGGGTGAGGGGTCTGTCTGCTCATCGTCACTCCTCGTTCGGCCTGGGTCCCAGTCTCCCACCGCGAGCACCGCAGCGGAAGGGTCTCGCCCGTGCCTCGGTCCACCGGCATCGGTGAATCTCGGCGTGTGGCCGTCGTTCGGCCTAGTGTGGACGGGTGACTCCGATGTTCCCGCTGGGGTCGGTCCTGATGCCGGCGATGCCGTTGCCGCTGCGGCTGTTCGAACCGCGCTACCTCGCGATGATCGACGCGGTGCTGGATCGCGAGACCCTCGACTTCGGGGTCGTGCTGATCGAGCGCGGACACGAGGTCGGTGGCGGGGACGCCCGGTTCGGCATCGGCACCATGGCCCGGGTCGAGCAGGTGGAGTCCGGCGACGGGATCGCCGCCCTCATCGCCCGCGGCAGCGACCGCTTCACGGTCGACGCGTGGTTGAGCGACGATCCGTGGCCACGTGCCACCACGACGCCGGTCGAGCCACTGCAGTGGGACGAGGCGGACCGGGCCCTGCTCGACGCCACCGAGCGGACGGTCCGCCAGTGCCTGGCGCGCGCCAGCGAGTACGTCGAGACGATGTGGGACGCCACCATCGAGCTGTCGGAGGATCCGGTCGATCGATCGTGGCAGCTGGCCGGGATCGCTCCGGTGGGCACGATGGACCAGATCGACCTGCTCGCCTCCACCTCGATCGCGCAGCTGCTCACCACGATCGACACCCACACGCGTGACTCCATCGAGACGCTCACCCTGCCGGACGCCGAGCCGCTCGGTCCTGACCTCTAGCCCGGTCGGCGACGGCCGGTGCCACGCGTCGCTGGACTCGTCCACGGGTCCTCGGGCCAGGCGTGCCTGGGGTATCGACCGCGCAGCTCGGCGCGGACCTGCTGGTAGGGCCCGGACCAGAACGACTCGAGATCGGCCGTCACCGCTGCGGGCCGACGCGCCGGGGTGAGCAGGTGCAGCAGCACCGGAACCCGGCCGCCGGCGAGGCGAGGCGTGGCCGCCCAGCCGAACGCCTCCTGGATCCGCACGGCGAGCACCGGCTGGTCCGTACCGGGAGCGTCGTAGTCGACCAGCACCGCAGAGCCGCTTGGCACGGTCAGGCGCTCCGGCGCAAGGGCGTCGAGCCGGCTGGCCTCGGGCCACGGGAGGAGGCGGCGCACGGCGGCGAGCATGTCGATGCGCCGCAGATCGCGGGTGGACCGAACCCGCGCGAGCTCGACACCCATCCACGACGGGATCGACTCGATCAGTGCTGCCTCGCTGACATCGGGCCACGGATCGCCGAGCGCCCTGTGCAGGAAGGCCAGTCTGCGGCGCAGTGCGGTCGCGGCATCGCTCCAGGGGAGCATCGCCAGACCGTCGGTGGCGATCGCATCGCGCACTGCCGCGGCGACGGCGACCGGCGCGGGGTCGGCGAGGCGGGCCGCTGACAGCTCGATGGCTCCGAGCCGGCTGACCCTCCGGGCCACGATCCGGCCGTCGGTCCAGGCGACCTCGTCGTCCTCGCGCCACCGCGTCGACGCTGCTTCGAGGGCGAGGTCCTCATCCAACGGCGCGGCTGCACGGATCGTGGCCTCGGTGGCGCCCGGACGACGCTCGACGTCCGCCACGGCGAGCCAGGGCAGTCCCGCGAGGGGCGATTCTCCCCGGCGGAACGCCGCACCCGTGCCCGAGACCATGAGGTAGGACGTCCCGCCGGGGCGCAGCCGCGCGATGCGATCGGGGTGGGCGAGCGCCACCACGGCCCCGACGGCGAGGTCGTCGGTCATCTGGGTGCGATCGACCGGTGCCCGGAGCACCCGTTCGAGCCGCCCGGCCGCCTGCTTCCAGGGC
>JBBSRN010000196.1:0-4568 GCA_038242985.1 Propionibacteriales bacterium
CTGCCGCAGCCGGCTCACGTCGCGCATGCGCTGCTCGGCGACCCGATCGGCGGCGATCGACGGCGGAACGCCTTCGTCCGCCGCCCGGGTGAGCACGGCGAGCGTGGTGTCGTAGATCTTGGTGGCCTGCGCCTTGGCGCGACCGAAGTCGAATCCGGCCGGCTCGAGCTCGTCGGCGACCTGCATGACGCCACCTGCGTTGACGCAGTAGTCCGGCGCGTACACGATGCCGCGCTCGGCGAGTCGCTTCTCGATGCCGTCGTGGGCCAGCTGGTTGTTGGCCGCGCCGCACACGATCTTCGCCTGCAGCACCTCGACGACCTCGTCGTCCAGCGCACCACCCAGGGCGCACGGGGCGTACACGTCGAGCGGCTCACGCACGAGTGCATCGACGTCATCGACCACGCGCAGCTGCGGGAACTCGGCGGTCAGGGTCTCGACCGCCACGGGCCACGGATCGGTGATGACGACGGAGGCGCCGTCCTCGATCAGGTGGCGGGTCAGATGCTTGCCGACCTTGCCGACACCGGCGACGCCGACCGTGCGACCGGCCAGTGACGGATCGCCCCACACGTGCTGGGCCGAGGCGCGCATGCCCTGGTACACGCCGAACGCGGTGAGCACCGAGGAGTCGCCGGCGCCGCCGTGCTCGACGGTGCGGCCGGTGACGTAGTCGCACTCCCTGGCGATGACGTCCATGTCGGCGCTGAACGTGCCGACGTCGCACGCGGTGAAGTACCGGCCGTTGAGGCTCTGCACGAATCGGCCGTAGGCCCGCAGCAGCGGTTCGGTCTTGAGCTGGCTCGGGTCGCCGATGATGACGGCCTTGCCGCCACCGAGGTCGAGCCCGGCCAGGGCGGCCTTGTACGCCATGCCCTGCGACAGGTTGAGCACGTCGGCGAGGGCGTCGGACTCCGAGGCGTACGGGTAGAACCGGGTGCCGCCGAGTGCAGGTCCGAGGGCCGTGGAGTAGATGGCGATGATCGCCTTCAGGCCGGACGCCTCGTCGTGGCAGAAGACGACCTGCTCGTGATGCGTTCCGAAGGCCGAGGGGGGCTGGTGAGTGGTCACGGTGGTGCTCTCTGTGGTGGGTGGCGAGGAGGCGATGGTGGGCCTGCTCATCGGTCGAGCCGCAGGGTGACGTGGCTCACGTCGATGGTAGCGCGGGGAGTCCTCGACGGCCCACGCCGCGCCTTCGGACGCGCACGCACTATTCCCGTATGGTGCAGGTCACACGACTGCAGCGGGGGATCGACAGTGACCGATTCGTGGAGCACGACAGATCAGAGTCCCGAGGGCGATGCCCAGCCGGTGGCGCCGGGACTGCTGGCCGAACCCGATTCACGACCGACCAGTCTGCGCCGCTGGATCGCGCTGGTCGTGGGTCCGGCACTCGGGGCGCTGGTCTACGTGCTGCTGCCCGGCGATCTGGCGCAGGCGGCTCGTCTCACGGCCGCCATCGCGGTGCTGATGGCGATCTGGTGGATGAGCGAGGCCATCCCGATCCCGGCCACCGCGCTGCTCCCGCTGGTGGTGTTCCCGGTGTTCGGCGGATCGACCGTCGACGACGTCGGCGCCTCGTACGGCAACAACATCATCTTCTTGTTCATGGGCGGGTTCATGCTGGCTCTGGCGATGCAACGGTGGAACCTGCACCGACGGATCGCGCTGCTGACCGTGCGGGCCATGGGCACCAAGCCGTCGATGGTCATCGCTGGCTTCATGATCGCCACCGGGTTCATGAGCATGTGGGTCTCCAACACGGCCACTGCCGTGATGATGCTCCCGATCGGCGTCTCGGTGCTGTTGCTCGTCGCGAAGCTCGACAGTGACGGTGCCAGCGCCAGCGAGGGTGCCAGCGCCAGCGAGGGTGCCAGTGCCAGCGAGGGTGAGGGTGCCGGTGATCCCGACAGCGTGCTGGCCACGAACTTCGGGACCGCGCTGATGCTCGGCATCGCCTACGCCGCATCCATCGGATCGTTGGCCACGATCATCGGCACCCCGCCGAACACGTTGCTGGTGGGCTACCTGGCCGAGAACCAGGACATCAACATCGGTTTCGGACAGTGGATGCTGCTGGGACTGCCGCTGGCCGTGATCTTGCTGGTGGTGTGCTGGTGGGTGCTGACCCAGTGGATCTTTCCCCCGGAGATGGACGACATCCCCGGCGGCCGTCAGCTGATGGACAAGGAGATCGCCAAGCTCGACACGATGTCGTCCGCGGAGTGGCGGGTGCTCGCCATCTTCGTGGCAGCGGCGGTCAGCTGGATCTCGGTCCCGCTCATCCAGGACGACCCCTTCATCTCCGACGCGGGCATCGCGATGGTGGTGGGCCTGGCGCTGTTCGTGGTACCGGCCGGCACGAAGCGCGGGGTGCGGCTGATGGACTGGCGCACCGCCGAGCAGCTCCCGTGGGGCGTGCTGCTGCTGTTCGGTGGCGGCCTCGCGCTCAGTGCGCAGTTCACCAGCAGCGGTCTGTCGGACTGGATCGGCAAGCAGGCGTCGCAGCTCGACGGCATCCCGATCGTGCTGCTGGTCGCGCTCGTCGCTGCAGGTGTCCTGCTGCTGACCGAGCTGACCAGCAACACGGCCACTGCCGCCACCTTCCTGCCACTGGCAGGTGGGGTGGCGCTGGGACTGGGGCTGGATCCGCTGCTGCTGACGATTCCGGTGGCGCTCGCAGCCAGCTGCGCGTTCATGCTCCCGGTCGCGACGCCCCCGAACGCCATCGCCTACGGCTCGGGTTACGTGACGATCGGGCAGATGATCCGCGGTGGCATCTGGTTGAACATCGCTGCGTTGATCCTGACCACGCTCGGGACCATGACGTTGGCCGTCTGGGTCTTCAGCATCGCGTTGTAGTGGTGATGGCGGGGTCGACCGCGGATCGGCTGGTCAGGATCGGGACCGCCGCGTCAAGGTGGCATCCATGCGCCGGAACAACGGCGCCGAAGCGCGGGTGAGGATTCCCGGCAGCACGGACATGGCCAGCTGGCCGGCCGCGCCCTGCAGGCTGGTGACCCGCGTCGGCTGGCGCTCGACGGCCCGGACCAGCCAGCCGCCGGCCGCCTCGGCGCCCAGCATGGGCATCGCGGCATAGATGCCGGTGGCGCCGGACATCTCGGTGCGCACCATCGGGAAGTACACGATCGTGGTCGTGACGCCTGCGTGACCGAGCTCGGCCGTCAGGGAGCGGGCGTAGGACTCTAGCGCGCTCTTGCTGGCCAGGTAGGCCGAGAACAACGGCACCGGCAGCTGGGTGGACATGGTCGAGGAGAAGGTCACGTGCCCGTGGCCCTGGTCGAGGAATCGCGGCAGCAGCGCGGTGGTGAGGCGCACGGCGCCGAAGTAGTTGATCGCCATCACCCGTTCGTGATCGTGCATCCGGTCGAGCGACTCGCGGATCGGCCGGCGGATCGACCGGCCGGCGTTGTTGACCAGGGCATCGATCACCGGGTGGTCGCCGAGCAGCTGCGCCGCCACGTCGTCGCAGGCGGCGGGATCGGCCAGGTCGACCGGGTAGATCCACGCCCGGCCGCCCGCGTCCTCGATGTCGGCGCGCACCCGCTCCAGCTCGTCGGCGCGACGGGCGAGCAGGCAGACCAGTGCCCCGCGTCCAGCGAGCTGGCGGGCCGCCTGCGCGCCGATGCCGCTGGACGAGCCGGTGATGACCACCGTGCGGCCGGCCACGCTCATGCGCGACCCTCCCCGCCGTCGTCATCGCCCAGCAGTGTGGTCCCGGTCATGGTGCTCCCGAACAGTGTGGTTCCAAACAGTGCCGTGATGAGTCGCACGCAACGTTGCAGCATCTGGTCGGCGGACTCCGCCGGGTGGTCGACCCACCACGTCATCAGGGAGTCGACGATCCCCAGCCACACCCGGGTCATGGCGTCGACGTCGAGGTCGCCGGTCAGCCCGGCGCCCGACAGCATCTCGGTGACTCCCTCGTGGGCGAGCTTCTCGATGCGCGCGGTGTACGACGCGGTGGCCTCGGCGATCGGTCCCGAGGCGGGGGAGGTGGGGTCCACCACGATGCGCCACAGGTGCCGCTGCCGCTCGAGCAGGTCGAACATCGCGCCGAGGGTGTTGAGGCCGCGCTGGATGCCCACGGCCTCGTCGCGCGCCACCCGTTCGATCTCCTCGGCCAGCAGGGCCCCGGAGTGCTCGATGCATGCGAGGAACAGGCCGTCCTTCGAACCGAAGTAGTTGTACACCAGCGGCTTGGAGATCCCGGCGCGGTCGGCCACGTCCGCCACCGAGGTGGCGGCATAGCCGTCGGCGCCGAAGGACTGCGAGGCGATGTTGACGATCTGCATCTCGCGATCGAGTCGGGGGACGCCCTTCGTGCCGGCATTCGATCGAGCCATGCCCAGACCCTATCCGATCGACTGACCGTGTGGTAACTTACCCGACAGTCATATCTTGGTGTCCCGGAGGAGGGTCATGGACGAGGTACTCGATCCGCTGAAGAACCCGGTCACCTACGCGGCGCCGTTCTTCGTCCTGACGATCCTGGTCGAGCTCGGTGCCCTGCGCTGGCTCGATCACGACGACTCGGTGTCCGGCTA
>JBBSRN010000197.1:0-4566 GCA_038242985.1 Propionibacteriales bacterium
GCCTGGTACGCCAAGCTCGCCCTCAGCATCGCTGCGACCGGCCGGGTGTCGCTGTCGCGCGTCACGGTGCCGGTGACGTTCGTGGCGGGCCGATGGGATCTGCTGACCGGCGCCCGCGACATGCTCTCGGCCTCGCAGCGGGTCAAGCACTCCCGCTACGTGCGGCTCGAGGCCACCCACTTCATCCCGGTCGAGCGCCCCGCCGACGTCCTGCGCGAGCTGCACCTCCTCCTCGCCGAAGTCCGCTGAGCCGAAGCCCGCCGGGCCGAAGCCCGCTGAGGAGTCACTGAGTCACCCCTCGCGAGTCACTGAATCACCAGCGGGGAGTCACTGCGTCACGGCTGGGGAGTCAGCTGAGCTTCTCGAGGATCAGCTCTCGCACCCGTGCCGCGTCGGCCTGGCCCCGCATCTGCTTCATGACCGCACCGATCAGCGCACCTGCCGCGGCGACCTTGCCATCGCGGACCTTCTGAGCCGCGTCGGGATCGGCGGCGATGGCCTCATCGACGGCCGCACCCAGGGCACCGTCGTCGGAGACCACCTCGAGGCCGCGAGCAGCCACGACCTCCTCGGGCGTGCCCTCACCGGCGATGACTCCGTCGAAGACCTGTCGGGCCAGCTTGTCGTTGATGCGACCTGCATCGATCAGGCCCTGGATCTGGGCCACCTGCTCCGGCGTGATGCCGAGCGCGGCCAGATCGGCGCCCTGCTCGTTGGCGCGTCGGGCCATCTCGCCCAACCACCACTTGCGTGCCGTCTGCGGGCTGGCTCCGGCGTCGACCGTCGCAGCGATCAGGTCGAGCGCGCCAGCTCCGAGGGTGTCCCGCATGTCGAGATCGCTGAACTGCCACTCCTGCTGCAGGCGGGCCCGACGCTCGGCCGGCGGCTCCGGCAGCGTGGCGCGCAGCTGCTCGACCCACTCGCGTGACGGCGACACCGGTGCGAGGTCCGGCTCGGGGAAGTAGCGGTAGTCGTCGGCGTCGGACTTCTCGCGCCCCGGCAGCGTCGTGCCGGTGGTCTCCTGGAAGTGCCGGGTCTCCTGCAGCACCGAACCGCCCGCGTCGAGGATCCCGGCGTGCCGCGAGACCTCGTGCCGCACGGCGCGTTCGACGGAGCGGAAGGAGTTGACGTTCTTGGTCTCCGAACGCGTGCCGAGCGTGCTCGAGCCTGCCGGCTTCAGCGACACGTTGACGTCGGCACGCAGCGATCCCTGGTCCATCCGGACGTCGGAGACGCCGAGACCGCCGATCAGGTCCCGCACGTGCGAGACGTACGCCCGCGCCACGGCGGGAGCCTTGGCGGCCGGCACCTCGATCGTGCGGGTGACGATCTCGATCAGCGGGATGCCGGCCCGGTTGTAGTCCACCAGCGAGTGGTCCGCGCCGTGGATGCGCCCGGTGGACCCACCCACGTGCAACGCCTTGCCGGTGTCCTCCTCCATGTGGGCCCGCTCGATCTCGATGCGGAAGATCTCGCTGTCGCCGCCGTCCTCGTCGAGGACCGTCACGTCCACGTGGCCGTCGAACGCGATCGGCTCGTCGAACTGCGACGTCTGGAAGTTCTTGGGCATGTCGGGGTAGAAGTAGTTCTTCCGCGCGAAGCGGCACCACTCGGCGATCTCGCAGTTCAGCGCGAGGCCCATCCGGATGGCGGACTCGACGGCCGCGCCGTTGACGACCGGGAGCGCACCGGGGAGCGCCAGGCACACGGGGCACACCTGGGTGTTGGGCTCGGCACCGAAGCCGGTGGGGCAGCCGCAGAACATCTTGGTGGCCGTGTTGAGCTCGATGTGGATCTCCAGACCCATCACCGGGTCGTAGCGACCGATGGCCTCCTCGAACGGGACCAGGATCTCGGTGCTGCTCATGGCACTGTTGCTCATCGGACGGCCCCCAACATCGGTGCCTGGGTGAGCAGCGGCGCGCCCCAGGCCTGTTCCAGCAACGACTCCAGGCCCGCGGCGACGTTGTAGAGCCGCTCGTCCGCGGTGGCCGGCGCGAGGAACTGCATGCCGACCGGCAGCTGGTCCTCGTCAGCCAGACCGATGGGCAACGAGAGTCCGGGGATGCCGACCAGGTTGGCCGGCAGCGTGGCGATGTCGCCCAGGTACATGGCCAGCGGATCGTCGAGCTTGTCGCCGAGCGGGTAGGCAGTGGTCGGCACGGTGGGAGACGCGAGCACGTCCACGCCCTCGAAGGCGGCTGCGAAATCGCGTGCGAGCAGGGTGCGCACCTTCTGCGCCGAGCCGTAGTAGGCGTCGTAGTACCCGCTGGACAAGGCGTAGGTGCCGACGATGATGCGGCGCTTGACCTCGTCGCCGAATCCGGCGTCGCGGGTGGCCGCCATGACCTGTTCGGCGCTCGGGCTGTCGACGCCCTCGGGGCTGACGCGCAGTCCGTACCTCATGGCGTCGAACCGGGCCAGGTTGCTGCTGGCCTCGCTCGGCATCACCAGGTAATAGGCGGCCAGGGCGTACTCCAGGCTCGGGATCGAGATCTCGACGATCTCGGCACCGGCGCCGGTGAGCAGGTCGACCGCCTCGTCGAACCGGGCTCGGACACCTGTTTGGAATCCGTCCCCGCTCAGCTCACGGATGATGCCGATCCGCAGACCCTTGAGGTTGCCGTGCCGTGCGGCGGACACCACGGGGGCAACCGGTCCGTCGATGCTGGTGGAGTCCATCGGGTCGTGGCCGGCGATCAGCTCGTGGAGCAGGGCCGCATCGAGCACCGTGCGGGTGACCGGTCCGGCCTGGTCCAGGCTGCTGGCCATGGCGACCAGTCCGTACCGGCTGACGGCGCCGTACGTGGGCTTGACGCCGACCGTGCCGGTGAAGGCGCCCGGCTGGCGGATCGAGCCGCCGGTGTCGGTGCCGATGGCCAACGGTGCCTCGAACGCCGCCACCGCTGCGGCCGAGCCGCCGCCGGAGCCGCCGGGGACACGGGAGGTGTCCCAGGGATTGCGGGTGGGACCGTACGCGGAGTGCTCGGTGGACGACCCCATCGCGAACTCGTCCATGTTGGTCTTGCCCAACATGGGCAGGCGGGCGGCCTTGAGGCGCGCAGCGATCGTCGCGTCGTACGGCGGCACCCACCCCTGGAGGATCTTGGATCCACAGGTGGTCGGCACGCCACGCGTCACGACGATGTCCTTGACCGCCACGGGAACTCCGGCGAGGTAGGCCAGCTGGTCACCGGCGGCTCGGCGGGCGTCGACGTCGGCGGCGACGGCGAGCGCGCCCTCCTCGTCGACGTGCAGGAAGGCGTGCAGGTCGCCATCGACGGTCGCGATGCGATCGAGGTGGCTGCGGGTGAGCTCCACGGAGGAGATCTCCCCGGCGGCGAGCGCCTGAGCCATCTCATCAGCGGTCATGCGGATCGGCTCGCTCATCACTGCTCCCCCAGGATCTTCGGGACCAGGAATCGCTGCTGCTCCGCATCGGGGGCACCGGCAAGCGCCTCCTCGGCCGTCAGGCCCGGACGCACCGCGTCGACCCGGAACACGTTGTCGACCGGCAGAGGGTGGCTCATTGCCGGCACGTCGTCGCCGGCGGCGCCCTGCACCATGGCGACGTGCTCGAGGATGGCCGGCAGCTCGGTGGCCAGCTGGTCGATCTCAGCGTCGCTGAGATCGATGCGCGCGAGGCCGGCAAGATGCTCGACGTCCTGACGCGAGATACCCGTGACGGGCTCAGACATGCGGATCCTTGCAGCAGTAGCGGTGGGTACCGATCCATCGTAGTGGCCCCTCTACGCTGGCCCCATGCCGCCGCAGAAGCCCACGGACGTCGGGCCGCTCGACGCCGTCGCATTGTTCTGCGAGATCGCCATGGTGGTGGTGCTGGTCCTCGCCGGCCACGGATTCATCGACGGGTGGCGGGGCTGGGCGGCCGGCGCGTTCCTGGCCTTCGTCGCTGTCGGCATCTGGGCGCAGTGGATGGCCCCGAACTCGATCAGACGCCTGGACAATCCCACCCGGGTGACGGTGCAGGTGATGCTCTTCCTGACCGTGGGGCTGTACGCGGCGGCCGGCGGGCTCGCGTTGTGGGGCGCGGCGCTCGCCACCGTGGCGATCCCGACGTTCATCGCCCTGGCCAAGATCGACTCCTGAGGACCCGCCGGGCGCGATGGGCCGAGGCACCCAGCCGTCAGGTCAGCGGGAGCTGCCGCGCCGACGTGAACGCGCGCGCTACCCCGTCGACCGGATCGGTGAAGGACAGCTCGGCGGCCAGGAGCTGCAGCGGTCGGGTGAAGTCGTCGATCGCGATGTCCAGCACGTCCGGGTAGAGCGGATCGTTCACGATCGGGATGCCGAGTCCGGCCAGGTGCAGCCGGAGCTGGTGGGTTCGACCGGTCCGCGGTGAGAGCCGGTAGAGGCCCACTCCATCGACGATCCGCTCCAGCTCGACCCGCGTCTCGGCGTTGCCCGGGGCGCCGGCCACCACCTCGCCCTGCCAGTGCCCCCTGCGCTTGGCCAGGTGGTTGCGGACCGTGAGGGGAAGCGTCAGGTCCGATCGCACCGGCGCCAGCGCGCGGTACGTCTTCTGGACCGTCCCGGCCTGAAACA
>JBBSRN010000198.1:0-4537 GCA_038242985.1 Propionibacteriales bacterium
GACAGATGCTCCGGTGCACCGGCCCGGCGTCCCGCCTCGACGGCCAACGCCTGGCACGCCAACGCCGTCAGCACCGTCTTCTCCGACGGCTTCCACACCACGGCGTCTCCGCACACGAAGGCCAGCGCCGCGTTCCACGACCACACCGCGACCGGGAAGTTGAACGCCGAGATGACGCCGATGACTCCGAGCGGGTGCCACTGCTCCATCATCCGGTGCCCCGGACGCTCCGTGGCGATGGTCAGGCCGTGCAGCTGACGAGACAGGCCCACGGCCAGATCGCAGATGTCGATCATCTCCTGCACCTCGCCGAGGCCTTCGGACACGATCTTGCCGGCCTCGATCGACACCAGCGCGCCGAGATCGTCCTTGTGCTCACGCAACAGCTCACCCAGCTCGCGAGCCATCCGGCCACGGGCCGGCGCCGGCACCTGCCGCCACTGGCCGAACGCGGCGTGCGCCCGCCCGATCTGCGCTGCCACCTCATCAGGTGTGTGCGAGTGCAGGGTGCCGATGACCGCACCGTCGATCGGCGATCGAGACTCCAGATCACCACCGCTCACGAACGGATCACCGGCACCGAGCCGGTCCAGGATCTCGCGTGCGCGCGAGCTGATGGCGGACGTGCTCTCGGCGGCCATGCTCACACCCTTCCCAGGGTCTCGAAACGGGCGCCGGCGATGGTGCTGAACAGATCGGTCAACGCGATGTCCTCCTGGCGGATGAAGCCCTCCTGAGGCAGGCGGCCATCGGCGACCAGCTCGACGACCGACACGATCGACGCGGCCGTGGTCCACGAGATCGCCCGCCAGGTGCGACCTGCGATCTCGATCGGCTTGTAGCCGCGCACGTGGTTCTGCCGGAAGGGCTGGCCGTCCTGCACGCCGTCCACGGCGGCGTGCAGGTACACGACGTCGTCGTTGACCGGCGGCTTGGCGTCGACCAGGATCTGACCGATCAGATCGCGTCGGTCACGCAGGTTCAGCTCGTCGAACAAGAAGTGCATCTGCTCGAAGTGGCCGGGGTACCGCAACGTCTTGTAGTCCAGCCGGGTCGCCCGACCCTCGTAGGTCTGGCACATGGTGCCGAGCCCGCCGGAGGTGAGCGCGGCCTCCAGCTCCATGCCGCCGATGAAGACCCGCTCCCGCTCGGTCATCGCCGGCACCATCTGACGCCGTCCCGATCGCAGCACCTCGCAGTCGTTCAGGTACTCGTTGACCACACCCTCGGCCGACCAGTTGAAGGCGTACCCGAGCAGGCCGGTGGGATTCTGCGGGAGGGCCCCGACCTTCAGCTCGATCGAGCGGACCTCCTGGAAGGTCTCGGCGATGGACGCTCCGACGATGCCGATCAGGCCCGGGGCCAGGCCGCACTGCGGCGCGAACACCATCGGTCGGGCCGAGTCGTCGCCACGTCCGCCGGTTCTGGTCGCCGACAGCTCCAGCACACGATTGGTCGTGGGCACGTCCTCGGTGAGATCGAAGTAGTGCGTGCCGGCGGCGTACGCGGCCTCGGCCACATCGATGTTCAGGTGGTACGGCAGGCACGACACGACGGCGTCGAAGCCACGCAGCGACTCGCGCAGAGCCTCGGCGTCCTTGACGTCCAGCGCCCGGGTCTCGAAGTCGAGCCCCTCGCGTGCCACGGCGTCGTGACCGACGACCGTGAAACCTGATTCGGCCAGCAGCACGGCGACCAGCTCGCCGACCTTGCCGAGACCGAAGACCGCCACCTGATTGATGATGCGAGACACAGAACCTCCTGGGGACCGGCGCGGATTGCGCGCCGCACGATGACAAGGACGCCGGGGGTGATCGGCGTCACACCCACCCTAGTAGGGCGAGATGTCGCCCTCGACGAGGCCTGCCGCAGCACGCACGATGTCCTCCACCGACAACAGGACCAGCGCTGCGGCCGGGCCGAGGGGGATGTAGGAGTCCAGGCTGGTCACCCGGGCCACCGGCCCGCTGTGCCCGGCGTCGGACAGCAGCGCCAGGACCGCCTCGGCGACACCACCGCTGCGCCTCGTCTCATCGACGACCAGAACCCGGTCGAATCGCGCAGCGTGCGCCAGCAGGTCCGCCTCGGGCAGCGGCGAGAGCCACCGCAGGTCCATCACGGTGCAGGACACTCCGGTCGCATCCAGCTGCAGAGCCGCCTCCATGCTCATGCGTACGCCGTTGCCGAACGTGATGATCAGCAGGTCGCGTCCCTCGCCGTGCGTCGTCGTCGCACCGAACGCCTCACGGTGCAGGCCGTCCTCCGGCGCACGGTAGGCGGCGAGCCACCGACCGTCTCCGGGGGCGAGGTCGCGCTGGTGGTACAGCGCGATCGGTTCGAGGAACACGCAGACGCGGCCCTCCTCCTCCGCCAGCGCCACGCACGTGCGCAACAGCTCTGGCGCCGACTCCGGGTGGCTCGGGACCGCGAGCACCAGCCCGGGGATGTCGCGCAGCACGGCGATCGAGTTGTCGTTGTGGAAGTGACCGCCGAATCCCTTCTGGTACGCCAGTCCGGCGATGCGCACCACCATCGCGTTGGAGTACTGGCCGGCGGAGAAGAACCGCAGCGAGGCCGCTTCGCCGCGCAGCTGGTCCTCGGCGTTGTGCAGGTAGGCGAGGTACTGGATCTCCGGGATCGGCAGCATGCCGGTCAACGCGGCACCCAGGGCGGTGCCGAGGATCGTCTGCTCGTCGAGGATCGAGTCGAACACCCGCGCCGCGCCGAAGCGCTTGCGGAGGCCCCGGGTCAGACCGTAGACGCCTCCCTTGACCGCCACGTCCTCGCCGAACACCAGCGCGTGCGGCCGTGAGGCCATCACGTCGACGAGGGCAGCGTTGATCGAACCGGCCAGGGTCAACGCCTCGCCGTCCTCGGGCAGCTCGGCTCCGAAGATCTCGGCACGATCGTCTGCCGCCACCGCCGCGGCGATCCGCACGGCTCGGGTGCGGCGCATCGTCAGTGGAGCCATCACCGACTCCGCGTCGGCCAGCCGCTCGGTGCCGCAGACGCGTTTGGCCTCGGACATGACGAACTCGCGGCTCGCCTCGTACCGCTCGAGCACCTCGACCGGACTGAGCTGACCATCGGCCACCAACGTCGCCGCCGTGGCCAGCAGCGGGTCCCGGTCGTGGTCGGCAGCGATCGCCGGCGCACTGCGATATCCGAGCTCGGTGTCCGATCCTGCATGACCCATGAACCGCACGGTGCGCAGGTGCACGATGGCGGGCCGCCGGGTGGCGCGCACCCGATCGACCACACGATCGAGCACCAGAGTCGCCTCGGCCGGGAACGCGCCGTCGGCACGGTCGTACGAGATGCCGGGGAACCGGGACAACATGGCTTCGATCCAGCCGCGCGGGGTCGGCGTGCTGATGCCGATGCCGTTGTCCTCGCACACCAGCAGCAGCGGGATCGGCAGACCGCTGGAGGTGATGTAGGAGGCCGCGTTGAGCGCACCGACGGTGGTCGAGTGGTTGGCCGACGCGTCGCCGAAGCTGGCCACGACCACGGCGTCGGAGGGCCACGGCGACGGCGCCCCCAGCTGCTGGGCCCGCGGCAGCGAGAAGGCCAGGCCCATGGCCCGTGGCAGGTGCGAACCGATCGTCGAGGTCTGCGGGAGCACGGCGAGATCCGGGTGGCCGAACACCTTGTGCCGACCACCGGAGATCGGGTCGTGCACCGATGCGGACAGCCCGTGCAGCACGTCGGCGACCGGCGTGGCTCCCACCACCTGCTGGGCCCGCGCCGCAAGGAAACCGCCCGAACGGTAGTGCAGGAGCGCCGGATCGGTCGGCCGCAACGCTGCGGCCACCACCGCGTTGCCCTCATGACCGGCGGAGCCGATCGTGTAGAAGCCCTCGCCCTGAGCGAACAGCCACCGAGCCGCGAAGTCGAGGTGCCGGCTCTGCGACTGGGCCTCGAACAGTGACATCAGCCGGCCCGGTGTCACCTGCGCAGCCATCGGATCGGCCCGCCGCACGGCCCGTTCCGGATCGGCCCCCCACTGCTCGACCTGTGCCACGAAATGGTCGTCGACGGCCTGACGCATGCCTGGGGTTCCTGCCTTCTGCGCGGGGTCACCGTGACCACCGGGTCGGGACCACTGTGCCACCTCCGGGTGACACGGCCAGGTGGGTCAGGCGGTGACGCGTTGGGATCGTCGTCGTCTGATCGCGATGTCGAGGTGGTGGATGCGGATCGCTTCTTGGTGAGCGGCTCGCCGGCGCCGATCGGCCGCGTGCAGCGTCCGGTGGTCCTGGTCGGTGAAGGTGAAGCCGTTGGCCCCGTCGGTTCTGATGATCAGCAGCTCCCGGTGCACCAGATGGTGACACCGCGAACACAGGCCGATCAGATTGTCCAGATCAGTAGACCCACCCGCGGACCACCACACAACGTGATGAACCTCCAGATGCGTGTGGTGACATCCCGGCGCCGCACACCGACCGTCTTGGCGAGCGTGGACCGCACGGCGCTGCTTCAACGTGGCCAACCGGTGGGTGCGGCCCACGTTCAGCACAGCACCCTGGGAGAAGTC
>JBBSRN010000199.1:0-4466 GCA_038242985.1 Propionibacteriales bacterium
CAACATCGACGTGTACCCGGACTACAACGGCACCGGCTGGACCGTGTTCCTCGGCAACGAGGACCCGAGCTCGGACCCCAAGGAGCTGTACGACGTCACGGCCAAGGCCGACCTGGAGAAGAACAAGATCAAGTGGATCGGCACCTCGGAGTTCAACAACACCTACGGCTTCGCCGCCAACGGTGACCTCGCCAAGAAGGAGGGCGGCTTCGACTTCCAGAAGATGGCCGACTACCTGAAGGCGAACCCGGACGCCACCGTCTGCATGGAGACCGAGTTCCCCGATCGTCCCGACGGACTGACCCTGTGGGAGAAGTCCACCGGGTACAAGCTGCCCAGCAGCCAGACGAAGATCCTGGACACCGGCCTGATCTACACCGAGACGTCCAAGGGCAAGTGCGACTTCGGTGAGGTCTTCACCACCGACGGCCGCATCACGGCGCTGAACCTCGACCTCGTCAAGGATCCGGGCGCCATGATCATCTACAACGCGTCGTTCACCATGAACGACAAGCTGTACAAGGCCAACTCGAAGGTCTATGACGACATCGCGTCGAAGATCTTCACCGGCCTGGACAACAAGAAGATGGCCAAGCTCAACGCCCAGGTCGACGTGGACGGCCAGCCGGCCGAGCGCGTCGCCGAGGACTACCTCAAGGAGGTCGGCGTTCTCTGATCGTCGGCCCATCGAGGCAACCGCACCAACGACGACGCCGCCGGATCCATCAGGATCCGGCGGCGTCGTGGTGTACGGGGGGTGCGTGCTCAGATGCCTCGCGGCTTGAGGTAGCGCTCCGCCACTGCTCCCAGCCAGTCGAAGCTGAGCGCCACGATCGCGACGAGCGCACCACCGACGATCAGCACCGAGTCCTGGTTGAGCTTCAGGCCCGAGCTGATCGTGATGCCCAGGGCGCCACCTCCGATGAGGAAGGCGAGCGTCGCCATGCCGATGTTGATGATCATCGCGATGCGCACGCCGGCGATGATGATCGGCACCGCGAGCGGCAGCTCGACCCGCGCCAGCACGCCGAGACGGGTCATGCCCATGCCGCGGCCCGCCTCGATGATGTTGCGGTCGACAGCCTCCAGCCCGACCATCGTGTTGCGCAGCACCGGCAGCAGCGCGTACAGGGTCAGCGCGTAGATCACGGTGAGCTTGCCCTGACCGGCGACGACAAGACCGAGCACCAGCAGACCGTAGGCAGGCAGCGCCTGCCCGGCGTTGGCGATCGTGAGCACAGGTGGGCCGATGCGGCGCAGGGACGGCCGGGTCAGCAGGATGCCGAGCGGCACGGCGATGAGGACCACCAGCACGGTGGAGTAGGCCGCGATCTCGATCTGCTGGAGAGTCTGCGGCCACAGCTTGCCAGACCAGTTGAGCGGCGAGCGTTGCTGGATGGGCGCGTTGGCCAGGTCGAGGCTGTGGTGGTACCACGCCAGCGCGCCGGCGAGGCCTGCGATCAGCACCGGGGCGAACAGCAGTCCCAGACGCTCGATCAGCTCCGCCGTACGGGTTCCCCCGTCGCGGGGGGCAGAGGCCGTCGTGGTCGGGTCGTCGTCGTGCGCCAGGCCGGGTGCGGGGTCCTGCACGAGGACGCTGCCGGTCTCGCCGCTCATGAGTTGGCCTCCAGCTCCTCGTAGTGCAGGCGCGCCTCGCGCTGGGCGCGCCGGATGGCCTGGTTCAGGTGCGTGGTGTCGACCACGCCCGCGTACGCGCCCTGGGCGTCGATCACGATGGTCTGACCTGCTGCCGACTGCACCATGAGCTCCAGTGCGTGAAAGAGCGTGTCGTCGGTGCGCAGCTTGTCACCGACCGGCTCGCCGGACTCGTTGCCGAGCGGGGTGTGGCCGGCCAGGTCCTCGCGTCGTACCCACCGGATGGGGCGCCGTGCGTCGTCCAGGAGCACCAACCACTCCTGGTAGGCCTCATCGAGCCGGCTGACGCCGATCTCGGGCGATTCGCTGGTGGTCATGGTCGGATAGTCGATCTGCTTGAGCGATCCCACCTCGAGGAAGTTCAGGCCCTTGATCGTCGAGCCGGCGCCGATGAAGTCGTCGACGAACTCGTCAACGGGGTAGGCCAGGATGCGCTCGGGGGTGTCGATCTGGCGGATCGTGCTGCGATCGCCGAGGATCGCGATGCGATCGCCCATCTTGATCGCCTCGTCGATGTCGTGGGTGACGAACACGATCGTCTTGTGCAGCTCGGCCTGCACGCGCAGGAACTCGTTCTGCAGCCGGTCACGGGTGATCGGGTCGATCGCACCGAACGGCTCGTCCATGAGCATGATGTCGGGGTCGGCCCCCAGGGCGCGGGCCACGCCGACTCGCTGCGCCTGCCCGCCGGACAGCTCCTTGGGGAAGCGATCGCGGTACACGTCGGGGTCCAGGCCCACGGCGGTGAGCAGGGTCTCGACCTGCTCGCGGATGCGCTCCTTGTCCCAGCCGAGCATCTTGGGGACGGTCGCGATGTTCTGCGAGATCGTCTGGTGCGGGAACAGGCCGATCTGCTGGATGACGTAGCCGATGCGGCGACGCAGCTTGTCCGGATTGACCTTCGTGACGTCCTCGCCGTCCAGCAGGATGCTGCCGGTGCTCGGTTCGATCATCCGGTTGATCAGTCGCAGCGTGGTGCTCTTGCCGCAGCCGGAGGGTCCGACGAGGACGAGGATCTCGCCTTCGTGGACGTCCAGGGTCAGCTCTTCGACGGCCGGCGTCTTGGTGCCGGGGTAGGTCTTGCCCACCCGGTCCAGTCGGATCTTCGGCTGGTTGCTCATGGATTCCTCTCGATGATGCAGGGGGACGGGGTGAGCGGTCAGGCCCGCAGGCCCCGTGGAGTGGTCAGTCGCTGGACGATGGCCAGCACGATGTCGAGCACGAGCCCGAGCAGGACGGTGAACACGACCCCGACCCAGACGGAGTTCGCGGCGTTGGGCAGCCCGAGTCGGGTGAGCCCCGCCTGGATGTAGGTACCGAGCCCGTCACCGCCGACGAGCACCGCGATCGCGGCGATCGAGACCACCAGCAACGTCGAGATGCGGACACCGGTCATGATGACCGGCCAGGCGAGCGGCAGCTTGACCCGCACCAGCTGTTGGGCCGAGCTCATGCCCATGCCCTTGGCGGACTCCACGACCGCCGGCGGGACCGAGTCGAGTCCGGTGACGGTGTTGCGCAGGATCGGCAGGATGGCGTAAAGGAACAGCGCGACCATGGCGGGCGGGTTCCCGATGCCGAAGATCGGGATGAACAGCGCGAACATGGCCAGCGACGGGATGGTGAGCAGGATCCCTGAGATCGTCAGGGCGACGACTCGGAGCACGGGTCGGCGGTGGACGAAGACGCCCAGCAGGACCGAGAACACGGTGGCAGCCACCACCACGACGAGCACCAGCCTCGCGTGGTCGAGCGTGGCCTCCATGATGTAGGAGAAGTTGTCCTGGACGTAGGTGAACCAGTTTCCGAGCGCTTCCACGAATCCCCTTCATGTGTCGATGACCCGCTCCACCATACGCACTCCCCGCTGGAACAGGAGATGAATGGGACCTTCGGCCATTCTCGGGCTGTCAGCGTCGCGGCAGGACGGGGTCGACCTCGTGCTCCGCGGGCGGCTCCCAGCCCGGTGGTCCGAAGACGTGCCCCAGCTTGTGACGCAGCCCGTCCGCCCCTCGCACGTCGCGTGCCATCTGCAGGTAGTCGCCGTACTGCAGACGCAGGATGTTGTAGGTGTCGACCTGGTGGGTGAGCCCGTAGCGGGGTCGCTGCTCCTCGCGGGTGAAGGTCCCGAACAGGCGGTCCCAGATGATCAGGATGCCGCCGTAGTTCTTGTCCAGGTACTCCGGATCGCTGCCGTGGTGCACCCGGTGGTGCGACGGCGTGTTGAGCACGTACTCCACCGGCCGCCACATGCGGTCGACCAGCTCGGTGTGCACGTAGAACTGGTAGATCAGGTTGAATCCGAAGGCCACGTAGATCGTCCACGGCGCGAATCCGAGCAGCGGCAGCGGCAGCCAGAAGAAGAACTCGAACCATGGGTTCCACTTCTGCCGCAGCGCGGTGCCGAAGTTCATGAACTCACTGGAGTGATGCGCCTGGTGACCGGCCCAGCCCACCCGCACCCGGTGGCAGAAGCGGTGGTGCCCGTAGTACGCCAGATCCAGGGCGAGCAGCACCAGCACCCAGTACCACCACGTGTCGGTCGGCAGGTGGAACGGTGCCACGTAGGTGTAGATCGCGATGAACGCGAAGAAGGTCCCGACCTTGAACGCCGTGAGGAAGAACAACGACCCGACGCCCATCGAGATGGAGGCACGAGCGTCCTTCAACGCGTAGCCGGACACCGAGTCGTCGTGATCGAGCCAGCGCAGGGCACCGAGCTCGACCAGGATCGTCAGGACGAAGAACGGCGCCGCGTAGGTGACCGGGTTCTTCAGCGGATCGAGTACCTCGTCCATGACCCTCCTCCG
>JBBSRN010000200.1:0-4434 GCA_038242985.1 Propionibacteriales bacterium
ACGGTGAGCGTCGACGTGCTGGCCTCGGTGAAGATGACTCCCTTGACCGGCGGCACGTCGCCGTAGTCCCGGCCCCACGCGACGGTGACGTAACGATCGCTGACCCACTGGTCATTGGTCGGGTCGATCGCCAGCCAGCCGGCTCCAGGCGCCCACACCGCGACCCAGGCGTGCGTCGCGTCGGCGCCGACGACCCGTTCCTTGCCCGGCGGCGGGGTGGTGGCGAGATATCCGCTGACGTAGCGGGCTGCGAGCCCGTGCGCTCGCAGGCAGGCCAAGGTCAGGTGCGCGAAGTCCTGACAGACACCGGCCCGACGATCAAGGACGTCCTCGATCGTCGAGGTGACGGTGGTGGCGGTCTTGTCGTAGCCGAAGTCGGCGTGGATGCGGTGCATCAGATCGGTGACGGCCTCGCCCACGGGGCGGCCCGGCAGCAGCGACCGGGCACCGTAGGCGGCGGCTTCGGCAGGCTGATCGACCAGCGGCGACCGGAGGCTCAGATCGACGACCCGCCAGGCGTCCGGGACGTCGAGCCGCACCGCCGGCCTGGCCTGCTCCCACGGCTGCGCCAACGCCGCCGAATCGTACGTGGGGACCTCGCACTCGACCTCGCTGGTCGCGAGAACCACCAGGGCGCGGTGGGGCTCGGTCACCTGGAAGTAGGTGACCGTGTTTCCGTGGAAGTCGGTGTCGGTGGATCGGTCCGCGGGGTCCGGATCGACCCGGACGTGCTGGTCCCGCACGATCTGTGCGGGCATCGTGCGCGGCACGAGGTAGGCGATGCCGAGGCTGTCGGTGACGTCATCGTCGTACGCGTAGGTGGTGCGGTGGCTGATCTGGTGACGCATGGGACCGGTACTCATTCCTGCACCGTCGCGAATCCGAAGGCCCGTGGCACGGGCACGGGGGCGAAGTGCACCTGACCGATCGAGTCGGCCAGACGGGTCAACGCGTCGAGGTGGCCGTCGAGGAACCTCTCCAGATTCGGTCGGTGCTCCCCCTCGGTGACGCTCAGCTCCAGGACGTCGACGCGCTGGAGCTCCTGCACCAGATCGTGCAGGAGCCGCTCGGGTCGGCTCGAGCCGGTCGAGCCCGGCAGGGCTGCGAGGTGCTCGCGCATGCGCTCGTGACCGAAGGCGAGCGATCGCGGGTTCTCGGCGTCGAGCAGCAGCAGCTCGAGCACCCCGGACACCCGGACGTGACCGCGGAACCTGCGCTGGTGCGTGACGCTGCTCTCGGCCGCGGCCAGGACGGCGGTCAGCACCTCTCGATCGACGTCGATGCCCCGGCGGATCGTGGCAGTGGACCGCAGCAGGGTCGTCAGCTGCAGTCCACGCTCGACCGCTCGCCCGATCTCGATCAGGTGCCAACCCGGATCGCGCATCATGTTGGACGTGACGCCGTGCAGCGCGAGGATGCCGGTGAGCATCAGCCCGGCGCTCTCGGAGATCTGGTGGCCGTGGGTGCTGCTGCGCAGCGTCGCCGCGGCGCGATCGGTGCTGCCGAACGCGTGCCAGGTGTCCGGCGACAGCTGGTCCCGCACGCTCTGGGCCGCTTCGCGCAGCGCTCCGATCGATTGCGCCACCGAGCCGGGGCGGCCTCGATCGAGCAGCACGGACCGGAGGTTCTGGTCGTGGTCACCGTGCATCGGCGCGCCGGCGAGGCGTTCGACCGCTCCGGTCATGACGGCCAGGGTGGCGCCGCCGACGCTGTGGGGTCGGTCGCGGAACTCCTGCGCTCCCCCGTCGGCGGTGATGACGAGTCGCAGCATGTCCTCGGCGCGTTCGCCGTAGCGTCCGAGCCAGAACATGTCCTCCAGGATGCGGGGCACCATCGTCGCGGGTGCGCGGACACTCGTGAGGGGCAGGACGTCCGGCAGGCCCTGGTCCGGGTCGTCGGGGCTGTCCTTCACGACCCAGACGTCCTTGGTCGTGAGGGGTGCGACGCCGTCATAGACGCTGGCCAGGCCGCCGATGAGCGGTCGATAGCCCGATCCGTGGCGCATCGTGA
Organism: Propionibacteriales bacterium; assembly: GCA_038242985.1. Taxonomy (GTDB): domain Bacteria; phylum Actinomycetota; class Actinomycetes; order Propionibacteriales; family Nocardioidaceae; genus Aeromicrobium. The sequence goes on from JBBSRN010000200.1 coordinate 2,011, forward strand.
AGGTGCGCAACGTCAGCGACATCGGTCGCACCCCCCGCGGTCGCAGGGTCGGCGACTGCGACAGCACGACCGGTTCCTGCCCCACGTACCGGTGCGGCTCGCGCTCGACCAGGTCACGGATCTGGTCGCTGGCCAGATGGCTGAGATCGCCCGGTTCGTCGATGGCGCAGATGACCAGGTCGTCGATCCGGTCCAGCACCTGCTCGCGCGAATGCGACTCGCCGCACCACCACGTCTGGACCGACGGCAGCCGCAGCGGCTCGTCCAGCAACACCTCGCACAGCTGCGAGAGGTAGGGCATGAGGGCGGGGTTCTCCAGCACGCCTGCACCGAGTCCGTTGACGACGCGAACCGTGCCGCGCCGCACCGCCTCGGACAGCCCGGCCACGCCGAGCTGGGAGTCCTTGCGCAGCTCCAGGGCATCGCTCCAGGCCGCGTCGACGCGCCGCAGGATGACGTCCACGCGTTCGAGTCGGCCGAGCACGCGCATCCAGACCGCGCCGTCGCGCATCGTGAGGTCGGTGCCCTCGACCAGCGGAAAGCCCAGGCTGGAAGCCATGAAGGCCTGGTCGTAGGCGGTCTCGGAGTGCGATCCCGGTGACAGCACCACCACCCGGGGGTTGGGTCGGCCGTCCGGGCCCGCTTCGATCAGGGTCGCGCGCAGGGCCTGGAAGTACGGCGCCACACGGTGCACCCCGGCGCGCCGGTACAGCTCGGGCACGACTCGGGAGATGGCGCGGCGGTTCTCCATCGCGTAGCCGATCCCTGACGGTGCCTGCGCCCGGTCGGCCATGACCTGCCAGTCGCCGTGGGCGTTGCGGCCCAGGTCGGCGGCGGCGATCAGCAACGGCTGGGGCTCGCTCGCCGATGCCCGTGCGGCCACGCGCAGGAATCCGCTGTGCCCGAACACGACGGCCGGCGGCAGCAGCCCCGAGGACAGCAGCCGCTGCGGTCCGTACAGATCGACGAGGACGGCGTTGAGCAGCTCGGTGCGCTGGGCCAGGCCCATCTCCAGCGGCGCCCACTCCTCGGCCGACAGGACCAGCGGCACCGGGTCGAGTCGCCACGGCTCGGGGCCTCCGTCCGGCGGGGTGTAGGTGACGCCGTCGTTGGACAGGAATCGTTCGATGTCACCCTCGACGCGGCGCAGCTCGACCTCGGTCAGCTGCATCGCGGCCTCGGCCAAGGGTGCCCAGGACGCGCGCAACGACCCGTCCGGCGCGATGACCTCGTCGTACGCGATGGTGACGTCCGACGTCAGCGCAGGCTGGTTGACCGCCGCTGCATAGTCACCGAGTGCCGTCAACGAGCGTCCTCACCGCGGTGGGTCGCTGGCACGGACCGGGTCCGCAGCACCCGGCGCAGATCGAGGGTGTGCGGGTACTCCGCGCTCTCGGCCTGGCGTCCCCGGGCGCGCAGAGCGTCGACGTCGAGCAGGCCGGGGGTGTGGCCGAACGGCTCGAAGCGTCCACCACGGCGCGACTCCGCCTCCCGGGCGTTGACCGGCGGATGCTGCTGGGCCCGGCCGCCGGGGTGCACGACGTGGTAGGTGGCGCCGCCGAGCGAGACGCCTGCCCGGGCGTCCACGATCTCGAACCGCAGTGGCGAGTGCACCTCGATGGCCGGGTGCAACGCCGACGGCGGCTGCCAGGCCCGATAACGGACCCCGGCGTAGTACTCGCCGGTTCGGCCGGTCGGCGTGAGTGGCACCGGAACACCTTGGCAGGTGACGAGGTGTCGTCCGGGCAGGACGCCGTGGACGGTGACCTGGATTCGTTCGAGCGATGAGTCCACGTAACGGGCGGTGCCGCCTGCGGTGGCCTCCTCGCCCAGCACGTGCCAGGGCTCGATCGCGTTGCGCAGCTCCATCTGCACGCCCGCACCTTGCATCTGTGCGCCAGGCGACGCATCGACGCGGGTGGCGCCGATGCGGGTCGCACCGATGCGGGGGAAGCGGAACTCGGTGAACGGATCGAGCCAGGTGGGATCGAAGTCGATGCCGAACTCCTGCAGATCCGCGACGACGGCCTGGATGTCGGCGACGGCGCCGTGCGGCAGCAGGAAGTCCTCGTGCAGTGCCGTGCCCCACCGGATCAGCGGCTCCCGGTAGGGCTTCTCCCAGAACATGGCCACCAGCGCCCGCACCAGCAACGACTGCACCAGCGCCATCTGCGGGTGCGGAGGCATCTCGAAGCCACGCAGCTCCAGCAGGCCGAGGCGCCCGCGCGCGGAGTCGGGGTTGTGCAGCTTGTCGATGCAGAACTCGGCTCGATGCGTGTTGCCGGTCAGGTCGGTGAGGATGTGCCGCAGGGAGCGATCGACGAGCCACAGCGGGGGTGCGGCAGCAGCCCCCGCCACCGAGTCCAGCGGGGGTGCGGCAGCAGCGAGGCGGTCGATCTCCGAGATGGCGATCTCGGCCTCGGA
>JBBSRN010000201.1:0-4429 GCA_038242985.1 Propionibacteriales bacterium
CGCCGGGTCATCGAGCACCGACGCACCGACCTGACCGCGACACTGGTGGCCTACCTGCGTCATCGCGGTCAGTGGGACGCGACGGCTCGCGACCTCGGACTGCACCGCAACACCGTGCGGCACCGGATGGGCACGATCCGCGAGCTGATCGGGGTCGATCTCGACGATCCTGACGTGACGGCGCCGATGTGGCTCTACCTCCGCGCCAACGGGCTCACCTGATCGCGATCCTGGGCCCACAGCGACCATCTCGCCCGGTCCGCGTCGACCCCCGTCGCGATCCAACCGGCGGAGGCGAACCGCTCGCCGGGCGCGTACGACGCCGTGTTCGATGCGACGACCCGACCGGTCGACCCGGTCAGGACGACCTGTTCGGCCAGGATCCGCAACCGTCGCACCATCTGGATCTCGAAGAGGTCGACGACGAGGTCGGCACCGACGACGCCCAGGAACTGCTCGCCCACGACGACCGGCTCGGCGCACAGGATCACCAGCTGGTTGACGCCGGCGAAGTCCACGAACGGGCCGAACACGCTGGCTCGACCAGCCTGCCCGTCCCTGAACCACTGCATCACCTCGTAGGCGTACTCCGCGCCGTCCGATGAGCTGCGCGGGGGATGCAGCCGCTCGATGCCCGCGTTGCCACGAGTCCACCACTCCCAGAACCGATGCTCCTGATCGACCGTGTCGAGGGCTGCGACGAAGCCCCCTCCCCCCACCCACGGCACGTCGGCAACCATGTCGGCGACGACCGCCTCGACCTCGGTCAGCCGGTCGCGAGGCAGCTGACGGCCGCCGGCGGACACCGCGCTGGACACCGCGCTGGACACCGTCGACTTCAGCGCGTCCACATGTTGGTACACCTGGTCGAGGACGGCCTCGACATCGTCAGCCACCTGTCGGGCGTCGGCCATCACGCGTCCATCTCCAGTCTGAGCTCGACGATCTGCCGGGTGTCGTCGGTGACGTGAGCTTCCGCCGCTGAGCGGGCGAGGTCGGCGTCCCCTGCCTCGATGGCCTTGACGAGCTCGCGGTGCCGCGACGCGCACGCGACCGGGTCCAGGCCCACTGCGGGAAGCCACAGCAGCTCGCTGTACTCCGCCTGCAGCGCCACCATCCGCCGCGTGAGCCGCTCGGACTGGCTCGCCACGGCCAGCTCGATGCGAAATCGACTGTCCAGCCGGAGGCGCTGGGCGGGCAGCTCGGCCGAGCCGAGCTGAGCGGCCAGATCGGTCAGCCGCGCAATGTTGTCATCATCGAATCGTCGCGCTGCCAGGGACGCCACCATCCCCGTCACCGCCGTCAGCTCATATCCGAGGTCCCGCAGTCGAGAGGGGCTCAGCTCGGCGAGCCGTTCGGTCGACCTGGTCGACGTGTAGGCGTGAGAGGCCCGGATGAAGCTACCGCCGTGGCGGCCGCGACGGGTCTCCAGCAGCCCGGCCTGTCGAAGGATCGCCAGCGCCCCGCGCAACGACACCGTCGAGATCGCCAGCTGACCGGCCAGCTCGGACTCCGGCGGGAGCTGCTCCCCGTCGGCGATGAGCCCCATCGAGATGGCTTCGGAGAGACGCTGCGCGACCGTCGATGAGATCGCGGCATCGGCCCCGACCGCCGCGAAGATCGCAGCGCTGAGACTGGACTGCCACGCCTGCACCATCGACGACCGTCCTTCCACGCAGATCGAATGGGGAGATCCTAGCCGCCCCCTTGCGCTATTACCTATAAAAACATATCTTAATGCGCAGCCGGTGTGAGACACGTCACGAGAGACCGGGGCGGCCCGGACGTCCCACCACCCACCAACGAAGGACCAGGCATGACCACCACTGCGATGCAGACCCAGATCCGCGCCCTGATCCACGGGGAGTGGGTCGACGGCGAGAACGGAACGTTCAGCGCCCGGTCTCCGCACTCCGACGACATCATCGCCGAGGTGGCCAGCTGCAGTGCGGCCGACGTGGACCGCGCGGTCGAGTCGGCCCGCCGCGCCCAACCGGGATGGGCCGCGACGCCGGTCATCGAACGGGTCAAGATCCTGCGCCGCATCAACGAGCTGTTCAAGCGTGATGCCGAGAAGATCGCCGTCGTCCTCGCCGACGAGATCGGCAAGCCCATCAACGACTCCCGCGAAGAGGTCATCGAGTACTCCGCGCCGTCATGGCAGAAGGCCGGCGAGGAGGTGCTGCGTCACCGCGGCCTCTCCTTCCCGTCCACCCAGGAGCAGACGAACAACACACGCCTCGTGCTGACGCACCGTCCGGTGGGCGTCGTGGCCGCGATCACGCCGTACAACTTCCCCACGGACATCTCCTCGATCGCGCTCGCCCACATCATCGCGGCGGGCAACACCGCGATCTGGAAGCCGTCCGAGCACGCTGCGGTCAGCTGCACCATGGTCGCCGAGCTGTTCGCCGAAGCAGGCCTGCCTGCCGGCGTCATCAACGTCCTGCACGGTGAGGGCGACGTCGGCGCAGCGCTGGTCGGTCACCGGGGCGTGGACGGGGTGTTCTTCACCGGATCGACGGCCACCGGGGAACGCATCGCGTCGGCGATCCCGCTGAAGCCGATGCTGCTCGAGCTGGGCGGCGACGGACCGTTCATCATCTTGGCCGACGCCGACGTGGACGCCGCTGTCGACGGCGCGATCCAGGGTTGCTTCTACTACTCCGGCCAGGTCTGCACGTCCGCCGAGCGCGTCCTCGTCCACGAGGACGTCTACGAGGAGTTCGTCGAGAAGTTCCGCGCCCGCATGTTCGATCTCTCCATCGGTGACCCGTCGCTGGAGTCCACCGACATGGGTCCGATCTGCACCGAGGCCACCCGCACCCGGATCGCCGAGCACGTCGAGGACGCCCGCGCCAAGGGTGCCACGATCGAGCAGCACGGACCCTCAGACGGCCTGTACTTCCCGGCAACGCTGCTGACCGACGTCACGACCGACATGCGCATCATGAAGGAGGAGACCTTCGGCCCGGTAGCGCCGATCCTCAAGATCTCCTCGGCCGAGGAGGCCGTCGCGATAGCGAACGAGAGCGAGCTGGGGCTCATCGCCTCGTTGTGGACCCAGGACCTGTCGACCGCGTGGCGCGTCGCCGAGGCGCTCCCGCACGGCTCGGTCAACATCAACGAGACGAGCAACTACTGGGACCAGCTCGCGCCCTTCGGTGGCGCCGGCCGCAGCGGTGTGGGTCGCGAGCTGTCCCAGTGGTTCCTCGACGCCTTCACCGAGGCCAAGCTCATCGTCTTCGACCTCGGCGACAGCGAGACGAAGAACGACCGCCGCGCCGAAGGCGGGTGGTGACCACCACCGGCACGGTCCACGAAGAGCCCGACCAGTCCCCTCGCTGCCCGACCCCCCAGGAGCACCCATGACCACCGAAGTCCCACCGCACCACAGCCCCGTCGACGACGAGTCACATCTCGCCTCGCTCGGGTACGCATCGGACTACAAGCGCGAGATGTCCTTCTGGGGCAACTTCTCGCTCGGCTTCACGTACCTGTCCCCCGTCGTCGGCGTGTACTCGCTGTTCGCGTTCGCGCTGGGCACGGGCGGGCCGCCGATGATCTGGGCGGTCGTGCTCGCAGCCCTGGGTCAGATCCTGGTGGCCCTCGTCTTCGGCGAGGTCGTCTCGCAGTTCCCGGTGTCCGGCGGCGTGTACCCGTGGGCGCGCCGGCTGTGGGGCAAGCGGTGGGCCTGGATGACCGGCTGGGTCTACATGCTCGCCCTGGTCGCCACCATCTCGAGCGTCACCTACGGCGCTGGCCCCTTCGTGGCGATGCTGCTGGGGATCGAGCCCTCGACCCAGGTGACCGTCGTCTGCGCCATCGCCCTGATCGTCCTGGTCACGGTGCTCAACCTCGGCGGGACGAATCTGCTGACCCGAGTCGCGTTCTTCGGCTTCGTCGCCGAGCTGCTCGGCGCACTCGTCGTCGGCGGATGGCTGCTGATCTCCGAGCGGAACCACGGCCTCGGCGTGCTCTTCGACTCCGCCGGAGCCTCGACCGGCAGCTCCTACCTGCCGGCGTTCTTCGCCGCGTCGCTGATCGGCGTGTACCTCTACTTCGGTTTCGAGGCCTGCGGCGACGTCGCCGAGGAGGTCGTGAACCCCGGCACGCAGATCCCGCGGGCCATGCGCATGACGATCTACATCGGCGCGGCCGCCTCGATCTTCATCCCGCTCGCCCTGATCCTGGCCGTGCCTGACTTCGGCGCGGTGATCTCGGGGAAGGACGCGGATCCTGTCACCTCGGTGCTCTCCAACGCCTTCGGACCGGTTGGTTTCCGCATCGTGGTGGCCGTCGTGCTGATCTCGTTCCTGTCCTGCGCGCTGAGCCTGCAGGCGGCCTCGAGCCGGCTCATCTATTCCTACGCGCGAGACGACATGATGCCGGGGAGCTCGAAGTTCAAGCAGTTCTCGACCACGCGGGC
>JBBSRN010000202.1:0-4411 GCA_038242985.1 Propionibacteriales bacterium
CCGCGCTGTACGACCCCCAGCCCAAACGCATCCAGACGGTCAACCTGCACCACCTCGCGCTGGCGGCGCAGGATCCGGTGTTCGCGGCAACCATCGAGGCCGCTGACTACATCACCGCCGACGGGTGGCCGATCGTGACGCTGATGCGCTCGCGCGGCATCCGCCCCGATCGCGTCACGGGTTCGGAGCTCGTCCAGCGCATGGTGAGCTCGCGGAGGTTCCACGGCATCAAGGTCGCGATCCTCGGCGCTGACCGGAAGGTGGGCGCCAACTTCCGCGGCATGTTGCACAACACCGGGATGCTGGTGGAGTTCCGCGATCACGGGAACCGCGACGACTGGGATCCGCGCCGCATCGCGCGGCGGCTGGTCGATGACGACGTCGAGCTGCTGCTGATCGCCGTCACCCCGCCGTTCGGCGATCGCATCGGTGAAGCGATCCGGCGCTGCGGGTATCGCGGCGTCATCGTCAACGTGGGCGGCTCGATCAACATGATCACCGGTACCGCCCAGATGGCGCCGGCGTGGGTTCGGGCGACCAAGACCGAGTGGCTCTATCGCCTGCTGCAGGAACCGAGACGTCTGTTCCGCCGCTACGTCATCGAGTGCCTGCCGGTGTTCTGGCGCCACGTCCTGCCCACGTACCTCCGGCGTTCGCCCAGTGGGATCCCGGAGACGAGGCCGGTCCGCGCCCTGACGCCTGTGGGCGGCAACGAGTACCACCGCGCGGCCTAGGCACCAGCGTGCGCTGCTAGGGTGAAATCGATCGACATCCTTTAACGGCCGTCCCGAGAGGCGGAGAAGGAGGTCACTCGTGACGACGCCCTCAGGACGCCCCTCACCGAGTGCAGTTCCCGCGAACGAGTCCACCCGGACGATCGTGCGCACCGTGCTCGACGAGCAGGACATCTCCCGTGCGCTGACCCGCATCACCCACGAGATCCTCGAGCGCAACCGCGACGCCGACTCCCTGGTCATCCTGGGCATCCCGACGCGTGGCGTCGACCTGGCCCGGCGCATCGCGCAGCGGATGTCAGAGGTCGAGGGCACGACGATCACCGCCGGCGCGCTCGACATCACGATGTACCGCGACGACCTGCGGCTGAAGCCGGCGCGCGCGCTCGAGCACACCGACATCCCCGATGACGTCGACGGCAAGATCGTGGTCCTCGTCGACGACGTGCTGTTCTCCGGCCGCACGATCCGCGCCGCGCTGGACGCGCTGGCCGACATCGGCCGCCCCCGGGCGGTCCAGCTGGCGGTGCTCGTGGATCGAGGCCACCGCGAGCTGCCGATCCGCGCCGACTTCGTGGGCAAGAACCTGCCGACCTCGCTGGCCGAGCAGGTCAAGGTCGCTCTCGTCGAGGTCGACGGCCGCGACACGGTGTCGATCGTGCAGAGCACGGTGCCGATCGAGCAGAGCACGGTGTCGATCGTGCAGCCAGCCACCGGCCAGGAGAGCTCGTGATCAGGCACCTGCTGAGCGCCGGTGACCTGGATCGAGCCGATGCCGTCCGGATCCTCGACACCGCCGAGGAGCTGCTCGAAGTGGCGAGCCGGCCGATCAAGAAGCTGCCCACCCTGCGTGGCCGCACCGTGGTGAACCTGTTCTTCGAGGACTCCACGCGAACCCGCATCTCCTTCGAGGCCGCGGCCAAGCGACTCAGCGCCGACGTCATCAACTTCTCGGCGAAGGGTTCGAGCGTCTCCAAGGGCGAGAGCCTCAAGGACACTGCCCTGACGCTGCAGGCGATGGGCGCCGACGCCGTCATCGTGCGGCACCAGCACTCCGGCGCCCCGCATCGACTCGCCCACATGAGGTGGACCGAGGGGGCGGTCATCAACGCCGGCGACGGCACGCACGAGCATCCCACCCAGGCGCTGCTCGACGCGTTCACCATGCGCCGGCACCTGGGCGACCTCGACGGCAAGCAGGTCACCATCGTGGGCGACGTCCTGCACAGCCGGGTGGCCCGGTCCAACGCGCTGCTGCTGCACACGCTCGGTGCCCACGTCACGCTGGTCGCCCCGCCGACCCTGCTGCCGGTCGGGATCGAGCAGTGGCCGGTCTCGACGTCCTACGACCTCGACGCCTCGCTGGAGGGGGCCGACGCGGTCATGATGCTGCGCGTCCAGGCCGAGCGCATGAAGGACGCGTACTTTCCAAGCGCCCGCGAGTACAGCCGCCGCTACGGACTGGACACCGCCCGCGTGAACCGCATGCCGGACCACGCGATCGTGATGCACCCCGGGCCGATGAATCGCGGCATGGAGATCACCGCGGACGTCGCCGACCACGTCCGGTCGGTCATCGTCGAACAGGTGACCAACGGCGTCGCCGTCCGCATGGCAGTGCTGTACCTGCTCGTCGGCGGCGCGCCGGCCGGCGCCACCACCGAGCTCGAAGGAACCGCATGACCGACTACCTGATCCTCGGCGCGAAGATCCTCGGCGACCAGGCCGCAGACCTCGTCATTCGCGACGGCGTGATCGCGTCCATGGGGGCCGATTCGGCTGCACCGCGTGACGGGGTCGACCTGCAGACCATCGATGCGACCGGTCTGATCGCGCTGCCGGGTCTGGTCGACCTGCACACCCACCTGCGTGAACCCGGACGTGAGGACGCCGAGACCGTCCTCACCGGGTCCCGGGCCGCCGCGAGCGGCGGGTTCACCTGCGTGCACGCCATGGCGAACACCGATCCGGTGGCTGACACCGCCGGCGTCGTGGAGCAGGTGTGGCGACTCGGTCGCGAGGGCGGCTACTGCGACGTCCAGCCGGTGGGCGCGGTCACGGTCGGCCTGGCCGGCGAACGGCTCGCCGAGCTCGGCGCGATGGCCGACTCCGCCGCCCGGGTGCGGGTGTTCTCCGATGACGGGACGTGCGTCCACGACGCCGTGCTGATGCGCAGGGCCCTGGAGTACGTCAAGGCCTTCGACGGCGTCATCGCCCAGCACGCGCAGGAGCCACGCCTGACCGAGGGCGCGCAGATGAACGAGAGCGCCCTGTCCGGCGAGCTCGGGCTGGTCGGTTGGCCGGCCGTCGCGGAGGAGGCGATCATCGCCCGTGACGTCCTGCTCGCCGAGCACGTCGGCTCTCGCCTGCACGTGTGTCACCTGTCGACCCGCGGATCGGTCGAGATCGTGCGGTGGGCCAAGAGCCGCGGCATCGACGTCACGGCAGAGGTCACGCCGCACCACCTGCTGCTGACCCACGACCTGGTGCGCGGCTACGACCCGATCTTCAAGGTGAATCCGCCGCTGCGCTCCGACGACGACGTCGCGGCAGTGCGCGAGGGGCTGGCCGACGGCACGATCGACATCGTCGCCACCGATCACGCACCGCACCCGATGGAGGACAAGGAGTGCGAGTGGTCGGCGGCCGCCTTCGGGATGATCGGTCTGGAGACCGCGCTGTCGGTGGTGCAGCAGACCATGGTGGACACCGGACTCATCGGCTGGGACCGGGTCGCCGCGGCGATGTCGACCATCCCGGCCCGCATCGGCCGCGTCGGAACTCACGGTCGCCCGATCGCGGTCGGCGAACCGGCGCACCTGGTGCTCTACGACCCGGCGCCCACGCGGGTGGTGCAGCCTGCCGACACCGCGTCGTTGTCGCGCAACACGCCCTACGCCGGTCGGGAGCTGCCCGGACGGGTCGTGGCCACCTTCCTGCGCGGTCGCCCCACCGTCCTCGACGGTCAGCTGGTCCAGGAGGTCCACGCATGAGCACGATGTCTGCACCCGGCACGTACCCCGGAGAACCTTCACTCCTGTGGGCATGTTCACCCACAGGAGTGAAGACATGCCGTGGCCTGCTGGTAAACCGAACCGCGGGAGCGAGCGCGTGAGGGGGCCGGCGGTCCTGGTGCTGGAGGACGGGCGCGTCTTCCACGGCGACTCGTACGGCGCCGTGGGGGAGACGATCGCCGAGATCGTGTTCTCCACGGCCATGACGGGCTATCAGGAGACGTTGACCGATCCGTCGTACAAGGGCCAGATCGTCGCCATGACGGCACCCCACATCGGCAACACCGGCATCAACGAGGAGGATTTTGAGTCCCGACGCGTCTGGGTCGACGGCTACGTGGTGCGCGATCCCGCCCGGGTGCACTCCAGCTGGCGGGCCTCCGGGGGTCTGGAGGAGACCCTGCGCAGCAACGGCGTCGTCGGGATCGCCGGGGTGGACACCCGAGCCCTCACCCGTCACCTGCGTGAACGGGGTTCGATGCGGGCCGCGGTGGCCGCCGGCGACTGGCCCGGTGGCCGGCCCAGTGACCAGCTCGTCGAGGATCTCCTGGCCCGGGTGAACGCCGCACCGCAGATGACCGGCTCCAGCTTCCTCGCCGACGTCACCACCGAGCACGCCTACGTGGTCCCGGCCGTCGGCGAGAAGCGGTTCACCGTCGCGGC
>JBBSRN010000203.1:0-4394 GCA_038242985.1 Propionibacteriales bacterium
CTCGACGGGTATGGGCGCGAGGAGCGGTGCACCGGAGCCCGCGGGTTGCCGTTGATCCCCTGGCCGAACCGCATCCAGGACGGCACCTACACGTTCGACGGCATCGATTACCAGGTGCCGTTGACTGAACCGAGGCACCACAACGCCATCCACGGCTTCCTGCGCTGGCGGAACTGGACCTGTCGGCAGCACAGTGCTGACGCGGTGGTGATGGGCACCGTGCTGCACCCGCAGATGGGATACCCCTTCACCCTCGATGTGAGCGTGACGTACAGCCTCGGCGAGGATGGCCTGAGGGTCGACACGACGGCGACGAACGTCGGTGATGTCGAGTGTCCCTACGGCACCGGGCAGCACCCCTATCTCAGCGCAGGGTCCGGCCTCGTCGATGCGTGCAGGCTGGAGCTGGATGCCGAGACATGGATACCGACCGATGCTCGCGGCATCCCGTCGGAATACGCGGAGACGGCGGATTCTGGCTACGACTTCCGCGGCGGGCGGCAGATCGGTGAGCAGGAGATCGACAACACGTTCACCGGGCTGTCACGCGACGCCGAGGGGCTGGCATGGGTCCACCTCGATGTGCCGCATCGCCCAAGAGTCTCGCTGTGGGTCGACGAGTCGTACCCGTTCCTCGAGCTGTACACCGCCCACACCCAACCACCGCCCCATCGGCGAACCGGGCTCGGAGTGGAGCCGATGACCTGCGCTCCGAACGCGTTTCGCAGCGGCGACGGGCTCATCCGCCTGAGCCCCGGAGAGTCCACCACCGCCAGCTGGGGGTTGTCCTCATCGTGAACCCGCTGCATGACCGTGTGCGCGGGTGCCGAGGCACCATCGTCAGTCGCCCCGGCGACGGCGCCACCGTGTGGTGAGGCGGCGAACACGCTGCCAGCGCGCCTGCGAGGTGGGTGGCGCATCGGGGATGTGCAGGTCGGCGGATCCGTGTTCGACTGCTCTCGCCGCATGCTCAGGCTCGATGCCCGCGAAGACCATGGTGTCCATCGCGACCTGCCGAAGGGCCCACCGTTCCGCGTGGGTGCACGTGGCCGCCTCGGCGGGGGTGTCCGCGAGTCGGCGCGTGACCTCCAGCACCCGATCGGCGGCCTGCTGACGGGTGTCACGATCGCCCGGTGCCTCAGCGAGCGCGCTCAGCACGTCAGCGAGCTCGGACACGGCGAGCGAGAGCTCGTGCCGGTCCCCCGAGCTCGTCCTGTCGACGGCCCGGGTGAGCGTCAAGGCGCTGGTTCCCAGCAGATCCAGCTGGGCGGCGTTCTCGTTCTCACGCACGATCAGTGAGGTCCTCGACCGCCAGAGGGGTGAGCGACGCGCGGATCGTTCGCTGCGTGTGCGGATGTGGCCGAGCTCGCCCAGCCGGTCGCGGACGCCCCGCAGCTCGTCGATGGCTGCGCCAGCTGACCGGCCATCGGTCTCCAGTGCCTCCGCAGCCAGCTTCAGCGCTTGTGCCATGTCGTTCAGCGCAGCTGTCTCGGCGCGCCGCAGCAGGGAGAGCGGCTCAGCGGGAAATACCAGCTGACTGATGACCAGGGCGATCCCCGTGCCGATCAGTGCGTCGGTCAGGCGCCCCAGACCACCGCCCGGCGTGTTGGTGGTCACCGTCAGGATCGCTCCGGCAGCGGCTTGGGCGATCACGATGCGGCCGCCACCGAGAACAACGGCGATGACCATGGCCACGAACGTGGCCAGTGCCAGCACCGCGTCGCCTGCGCCCAGGCTCCACACCGCCAGCTGGGCGACCACGATGCCGACCACCACACCTTGCAGCAGCCTCACCGCATTGGATCCACGGTCGCCTCGCGAGGCGTTGAGCGCAACCACCGCCGCTATGGGCGCGAAGAACGGCTGATGGTGGTCGACGAGATGTCGGGCGATCATCCAGGCGATCGTCGCGGCGGCCGTACCCTGCGCGATCGGCCAGGCGTCAGCACGTACCCGCGCCCACGCCTCGTGACCCACCGACCCCAGCTGGCTCACTGCCCCTGGTCTGCTCCGCCGTGCGGTGTGCGCCCGAATCGCTCCTGGATGTCAGCATCGATCTCGGCGAAGTCGCGGTTCCTCGTCTCCGGCAGGTAGCGGCGGACGAACCAGAGAGCGACAAGACACACCGCCGCGAAGATCCAGAAGGTCTGGCCCAGGCCGATCGCGTTGACCACGTTGAGGAACACCAGGCTGACGACGAAGTTGGAGGACCAGTTCACCGCGGTGGCCGCACTGGCTCCGGTGGACCTGGCCTGCGGCGGGAAGATCTCGCCGATCAGCGTCCAGAACAGAGGTCCCATCCCCACCGCGAACGCTCCGATGTACAGGACCATCGCGACCAGGGAGAGCTCCGAGCCCCACCCGGCGACAAAGGACAGTCCCAGCACGGTCAACGTCACCAGCATGAGACCGAGCGAGGTCATCAGCAGCGTGCGACGAGCGATCTTGTCGACGATGTAGATCGTCACCACGGTCATGACCAGGTTGATGATGCCGATCGCGACGGAGTAGTAGATCGCGCTCGACGCGGTCAGACCGGTCTGCTCCATGATGGTGGGTGCGTAGTAGATGATGGTGTTGATCCCGCCGAACTGCTGGATGGCCGCGAGCGCCATGCCCACGATCAGCGCGGGACGCACCGGGGCGGCCAACAGCGCCCGCCAGCCGGCCTGCGGCGGTCCCTCGTCCTGCCCGTCGAGCTCCTGCCGGCTTCGGATCGCCTTCTCGGCGGTCGCGGTGTTGGTGACCGTGGCGATGAACGTGCTGGCGCGCTCGGTCCGGTCGTTGGTGAGCAGCCATTGCGGCGACTCCGGAAGCATCAGCAGCGCGCCCAGGACGATCACCAGTGCCGGGATCGCGCCCACGGCGAACATCGCGCGCCAGTTCTCGCTGCCGGAGAACACCACGTTGGTCAGGTAGGCCACCACGATCCCGATCGTGACCATCAGCTGGTTCAGGGTCAGCACGCGTCCACGAAAGCTTGCCGGCGCGATCTCACCCAGGTAGGTCGGCACGGTCGCAGACGCGGCCCCCACCGCAAGGCCCAGGACCAGACGGGCACCCAGCAACATCCAGTACCCGGTGGCGAAGACCGCGAGCGCCGTGCCCACCAGGAAGATGACTCCCTCGATGCCCAAGGTCTTCTTGCGTCCCAGGGAGTCGCCGAGCCGGCCCGCCCCCAACGCGCCGATCATCGCGCCGATCAGCAGCACGCTGACGACGCTGCCCTGCTCGAAGGAGTTCAGGTCGAACTCAGACTTGATGAACAGCAGCGCACCCGAGACGACACCGGTGTCGAAGCCGAACAGGAACCCGCCGAACGCGATCACCACCGACCAGGTCCAGATCTTGCGCTTGCCCTCGGCGGTCACCTCGGTCAGTGGACCCTCGCCGCGTGCGCCCGTGCTGAATGCATGCCCCCATGTCAGTCCTCGTCGACGGTCAGGTCGACGATCACCTTGACGTCGTCGCTGTGCTTGCTCAGCGCTTCGACGAACCCGCTCATCGGGACTCGCCGCGTGATCATGCGGCGCAGCCAGTCCAAGTCCGCCCGGGCCAGCGCATCTGCAGCTTGCTCGTAGTTGCCGCGGTCGGCGTTGACCGAGCCGAACAGCACCACGTTCTTCAGCACGATCTGCTCGACGACCTCGTTCAGGCTGGCTGGAGTCGTCGCCGGGTCCGAGTTGAACCCGACCAAGCAGATGACCCCGTTGGACGCAATCGCATCAACCAACGAGACGATCAACGGACCGTGCCCCGTGCACTCCATGACCACGTCGGGCTTCACGTCCAGGTCAGCAACGTCACCGGTGTGGAAGGTTGCGCCCAGATCCTCGACCAGCCCGACCTTCGGCCCCTGGTCGTCGAGGTCCAGCACATGGACCTCGAGTCCCCGTTGCACACCGAGCAGAGCCGCGAACAGCCCCACTGGCCCAGCACCGATGACCAACAGCACCTTGGGGTCACCGCTGAAGCGAGAGAGCATGTGATCGGTCTGCTCCCAGGCCTTCGCCAGCACCGAGGCAGGTTCGATCAGGACACCGCAGTCGCCGAGCGCCGGATCCAGCTTGACGGCGAACTCAGGTTCGATCCGCCACCGCTGGGACCCGAACCCGCGGCGCTGCTTGATCCCGCGCTCGGTGTACTTCCCATTGCTGCAGAAGTCCCACTCATCATTCGCGCAGGGCTCACAGGGAACCGGATCGGGACGACGAACGATCCCGGCGACCAGGTCGCCCACCGCGAAGCCGGAACCTTCGGGCGCCTCGAGCACCTCACCGAGAGATTCGTGACCGATCACGAGCCGGTCCTGACCCGGCGGCACCTCACCGTGACCCTGCCCGCGGACGATCTCGACATCGGTACCGCAGATCCCCAGGAACCGGCCCTTGACC
>JBBSRN010000204.1:0-4384 GCA_038242985.1 Propionibacteriales bacterium
CTGAACACATTCACATGCTCCAGGCGGATATGCCCGGCCTGCGCGGCCTCGGCCACCTCAGGAAGCCGCACCAACGTGGCCGATGCACGCGCCAGAGCAGACGCATCAACAGCTGAGAGCCGCAGCTGACCGCACACCCACGACTTCACACTCGACGCACCATCAACCTCAAACCCCCGCGACTCCTCCAGCCCAGCCAGATGGGCAGCCTTCGCCGCATCCAACGCATCCTGCGCCGCCTGGATCGCCCGCAATGCCACGCCATCAGGAGCCACACCCACCGCAGCCAACCGCAACGCCTCGATGACAGGTACCCGATCCATCACCCCATCTTAATCGAACACCTGTTCGATGACAACAGGTTATCCACTGCCATGGCAAAAGTTTTTCGAGTTCGCCCCGATCGCGGCACCTCGCGCCAAGTCGCGTGCTCGATGCCGGTTGATCTCGCGCCGGCCTCTCGGTCCTACGCGTCGGTGCGCTTGCCCAGGCCCTGTTCGGGCGTGAGCTGCAGGAAGAGCGCGTCGGCCTCGGCGCACACGACGTCGCCGTGGCGCAGCTCGCCCTTCACGAAGATCTTGCGTCCCTCGACCCGGTCGATCCGGGCCGAGACGTGCAGCTCGGTGTCGATCGGGGTCAGTGCGCGGTAGTCGGTGTGCAGATAAGCCGTGCGCGTGATGGTCTTCGCCTCGACGGCCGCGAGGATGCCCAGCATCTCATCGAACAACATCGTCACCGCTCCGCCGTGGACGGCCATGCCGCCGCCCATGAACCACCGACCGAACGTCACGGTGCCGTCGACGCGGCCATCGCCGGATGATCCGATCACGAGCTCGGGCAGCATCGCGTGGCCGCGCACCGGCAGCTGCGGCACCCGGCCGTTGGTCTGCTCGAGCTCCTCGCCTGCCAGCGGGGCGAGCCGGTCGTTCCAGCCGCGGACGTCGGCAGCGAGTGCGTCGACCGCGTCGCGGTCGAACCGCATGGACGCGACGGCGTCATGCAGGTCGCGCAGGTCGGACACCATCTGCCCCCATGAAGCCGCGTCGTCGTCGTCGAGGTCGGCACTGAACATCGCTTCCCAGCTCACCGCTGAACCGTACGACGCGAGGCACCGACCCCGACGGCCGGTGCTGACGCAACCGACTCCGTCCGCATGAGGTTGCGGATCCACCGCTGGGGACGGAAGCCTGTAGCGTCGTCGCATGGGATCGAAGGCAGTCGCGCGGCGCGTCGGAATCGAAGTGCTGGGCTGGACGCTGGTGCTCATCGGTCTCGCCGCCCTGGTGCTGCCGGGCCCCGGCCTGCTCGCCCTGTTCGCCGGGCTGGCCGTGCTGTCCCAGCAGTACGAATGGGCCGAGCGCAGACTGCAGCCCGTCAAGACCGCGGCCTACCGATCGGCCGCACAGAGCGTCCAGACCTGGCCCCGCATCGCGATGAGCCTGGGCGGCGTCGCGTTCCTCATCGCCTTCGGCGTGCTCTGGATCGTGCACCCGGCCGCACCGAGCTGGTGGCCCGTCCGCGACTCATGGTGGCTGGTGGGCGGGTGGCCCACCGGGGCCACGCTGATCGCCTCGGGGCTGCTCGCCCTGGGAGTGATCGTCTACAGCTTCCGCCGCTTCCGCGGCATCGATGACCCCGAGGGCGCTGCCGAACGTGCCTCGATCGACCAGGACTGACCCCTCCCCTCGCTTTCAACCGCCGAGCGCGAGCCGTTCGATCCGGCGAAGAGCGATCGCGCACACCGGTAGGTAGCCCGGTGCCCACCACGGCACGCCGAACGTCACCTCGCACCCGCCGGCAACAGGCCGCACCAGATGGTCCGTGGCCGCGATGCCGGCCACCGACCACGCCCACCGCCGGCCGTCCTCGAACCGGGTCACCTCGAACGGCAACGGAATGCCCACAGCGGTCCGCACCGTGCCACGGCTGCCGAGCACGAGCTCACCGGCCACCAGCGAGGCACCCGCCACGCTCGGACCCCACTTCGGCCAGGCGTCCAGATCGACCAGCAGGTTCCACACGACGTGGGGCTCGGTGGCGATCGTGCGCGAGATCGACAGCATGGATCGACCGTAGTCCGGGTTCAGACCGTCTGCTGCTCGGCGAGCTGCTTGATCGCCGCCAGCGTGACCGGGATGCCCTCGTGCGCCGCACGCGTGCGGTCCGCGATCTCGGCGCCGGCCGCGTCGCCGAACGTGTCCGCGAAATACTGCAGCCCTGCCCCGCAGAACTCCCACGACTCCGTCAGCGTGGTGCCGTCACCCGTGCTGGGCTCGACCCGATAGCCCCATCGCACGAAGCCGTCGCCGACCATCCAGCCAAACTCACGGCCCGGCTCGGCCGCGACGACCTCGCAGCGGGTCTTCCACGTTCGCCCGGGCACCTCGTTGGTCCCGGTGAAGTGCGAGCCGACCGACGGACCGTCGCCGTCGTCCCAGACAGCACCGATGCACTGCGGGCTCCACTCCCCCACGCGCGTGACGTCGCTGACCAGGTCGTAGACCTCCGCCGGCGGTCGGTCGATCGTGATGGAGTCCTCGTGGTGAAACGGCAGCGCGGTCATGCCCGCGACGCTACAACGCGTGGGTGCATCGCCGCCGCACCGGCGTGGACCCGCACCCGGGCGGGGTGCAGGATGGAAGGGACGTGACCTGCGTCTCAGCCTCGGGAGGTATCCGTGTTCTACCCACTGACCGTCAACGACTTCCTCGATCGCGCCGTCACGGTGTACGCCGACCGGATCGCGGTGATCGACGAGCCGGATCAACCGGCGGACTCCTGGGGCGAGGTCACCTACGCCGAGCTCGGCCTGCGCGCGCGGCGGCAGGCGGCCAGCCTGGACCAGCTCGGCGTCGAGGTCGGTGCCCGGGTCGCGATCGTGTCGCAGAACTCGGCCCGCATGCTGTGCTCGTTCTACGGCGTCTCGGGATGGGGGCGGGTGCTGGTGCCGGTCAACTTCCGCCTCAGCGTGGCCGAGATTCGGTACATCATCGAGCACTCCGGCGCCGAGGTCATGATGGTCGATCCTGCGCTCGAGCACCTCATCGATGAGATCGACTGCAAGCACAGCTTCGTGCTGGGACGCGACGATGACCAGATCTGGGGCGAGTCCACCGATCCGCGGGAGTGGGATGCCGACCCGGTCGAGAAGGAGAACGCCACCG
Organism: Propionibacteriales bacterium; assembly: GCA_038242985.1. GTDB lineage: Bacteria > Actinomycetota > Actinomycetes > Propionibacteriales > Nocardioidaceae > Aeromicrobium. Next base: position 3,165 of record JBBSRN010000204.1, read on the forward strand.
CCACGATCAACTACACGTCCGGCACGACCGCCCGACCCAAGGGCGTGCAGCTGACCCACCGCAACAACTGGCTGAACGCGACGGTGTTCGGTTGGCAGGCCACCGTCACCGATCGCGACGTGTACCTGCACACCCTGCCGATGTTCCATGCCAACGGCTGGGGCCACCCGTTCACCGCCACGGGCGTCGGTGCGACGCACATCGTGATCCGCCAGATCGACGGGGCGGAGATCCTCCGGCGCATCGAGCAGCACGGCGTCACCTACCTGTGCGCCGCACCTGCCGTCGTCACCGCGGCCCTCGACGGGGCGAAGGACTGGGACGGGCCGGTCCCGGGTCGCGACCGGGTGCGCATCATCGTGGCCGGCGCCCCGCCACCCACCCGCACCATCGAGCGCGTGCGCGAGGAGCTCGGCTGGGAGTTCATCCAGATCTACGGCCTCACCGAGACCGCTCCCCTGCTGACCATGAGCCGCATGCGCGCAGAGTGGGACGACCTGGACCCGTCCGAGCAGGCCCGCAACCTCGGCCGAGCCGGCGCGCCGGCCGTCGGGGTCCGGATCAAGATCGCCGACGACGGCGAGGTGCTGGCCCAGAGCAACCACAACCTCGAGGCGTACTGGGAGAATCCCGACGCCACGGCCGACTCCCAGGCCGGCAACTGGTTCCACACCGGCGACGGCGGCACCTTCGAGGACGGGTACGTCACGATCGCGGATCGCAAGAAGGACGTGATCATCTCCGGCGGCGAGAACGTGTCGTCGATCGAGGTCGAGGATGCGGTCAGCTCGCATCCGGCGGTGCGCGAGGTGGCCGTCATCGGCATCCCCGACGAGAAGTGGGGCGAGCTCGTCACGGCGCTGGTGGTCCTCGAGGAGGGGCAGTCCGCCAGCCAGGACGACATCATCACCCACTGCCGGCAGCACCTCGCCGGGTACAAGTGCCCCAAGCGCGTGGACTTCCGCGACGACCTGACCCGGACGGCGACCGGGAAGCTGCAGAAGTTCAAGCTCCGCAAGGAGTTCTGGTCCGGCCAGGATCGCCAGGTGAACTGAATGGAGATCGGGCTGGCCACGTTCGCGCGATGTGCCATCTCGACCGTGAGCGATATCGAGGGACGGGGCTGACATGACGGGATCTGACGTGACGCGCGTGCAGGAGGTCCGACTGAAGCAGGTGCCCGGCGAACGTCCGGCACCAGCGGACTTCGAGGTCGGCGA
>JBBSRN010000205.1:0-4350 GCA_038242985.1 Propionibacteriales bacterium
CCATGAACGACTCGATCCTGGACGTTCGCCCGGCCGGTGACCGTGCGGTCCTGGTGCAGCTGGCCGGGCTCGATGCCGTGCTGGCCCTGCAGGCTCACCTGGCCGGGCATCCGTTCCCGGGGCAGATCGACGTGGTGCCCGCCGCGTCGACCGTGCTGATCGCCGCCGACTCGATCAGGCACGCCCGAAACATCGCCGCACAGGTTGAGCACCTCGAGCTGGCGACCGCTGCCGCCCACGAGGGTGCGCTCGTGGTCATCGACGCGGTCTACGACGGGGTGGACCTCGACGCCGTCGCCGAGCTGACCGGGCTGGACCGAGACGGCGTGATCGGCCGGCACACCGGGCAGGTCTGGACCGCTGCCTTCACCGGCTTCGCCCCCGGATTCGCCTATCTGGTCGGGGCCGACCGCCGGCTCGACGTGCCCCGGCGCGAGAAGCCGCGCACCAGCGTGCCGGCAGGGTCAGTCGCCCTGGCCGGCGGGCAGTCGGCGATCTATCCGCGCCAGTCCCCCGGCGGTTGGCAGCTGATCGGACGCACCGCAGCCGAGCTGTGGGACATCGATCGTCCCGAGCCAGCACTCATCCGACCCGGCGACCGGGTGCAGTTCCGCGCGGTGCGCGAGATCCTCACCGTCGCGGTCGGCCCCGGGTCCGCACCAGCCGAGCCCGAGCCACCACGCCTCAGCGGCCTCGTCGTCACCGAGCCCGGGATGGAGGCCACGATCCAGGATCTCGGCCGCGCCGGCTGGGCCCACCTCGGCGTGACCGCCTCGGGTGCGCTCGATCGAGGCGCACTCCGACGGGCCAACCGGCTCGTCGGCAATCGGGTCGACCTGCCCGCCGTCGAGGTGCTGCTCGGAGGATTCGCGCTCGAGGCGGTGACCGACCAGGTGGTGGCCGTCACCGGTGCGTCTGTTCCGGTGACGGTGGCCGGTGAGCACGGGGTGCGAACCGTGCTGCCGGAGTCTCCGTTCGCGTTGCTCGCCGGCGAGTCGATGGCGCTGGGACGACCGGTGTCCGGTCTGCGCAGCTACGTGGCCCTGCGCGGCGGCATCGACGCCCGGGCCGTGCTGGGCAGCTGTTCCACCGACACGCTCTCAGGGATCGGCCCGTCGCCCCTCGCAGCGGGAAGCCGACTGGCGGTGGGGACCGACCGCGGGACCAGCCTCGTCGGCAGCCCGGAGATCCCGCCGGCGCCGATCACCCAGTTCCACGTCGTGCGCGGGCCGCGTGACGACTGGTTCAGCCACGACGTCCTGGCGCAGTTCTGCGAGAGCGAATGGCTGGTGACCACCCAGTGCAACCGGATCGGCATCACCCTGCACGGCGCACCGGTCGCCCGCGAACGGTCCGGCGAGCTGCCGAGCGAGGGCACCGTCCGCGGCGCCATCCAGATCCCGCCCGACGGGCTGCCGGTCGTGTTCTTGTCCGATCATCCCGTCACCGGCGGCTACCCGGTGCTGGGAGTCATCGCCAGCAACGAGCTGGATCAGCTCGCCCAGCTGGCACCGGACAGCCGCCTGCGATTCAGCTGGCAGCCGTGATCAGAGGTTGCGGGAGATCACGAGTCGCATGATGTCCGACGTGCCCTCCTCGATCTCCTCCAGCTTGACGTCGCGCATCCACTGCTCGACCGGGTACTCGCGGGAGTAGCCCCAGCCGCCCAGGGTCTGGATCGCGGCCCAGGTGCAGAACATGGCCGTCTCCGACGCCTGCAGCTTGGCCATGGCGGCCAGACCGTTGACGTTGACACCGGCATCGAACTGGCGCGCCGCGTGCAGCGTCATCAGCCACGACGACTCGATGCGCATGGCCATGTCGGCCAGCCGGAACGCGACCGCCTGGTGCTCGATGATCGGCTTGCCGAACTGGGTCCGGGTGCGGGCGTAGTCCAAGGCGTACTCATACGCCGCACGGGCTGCACCGGTCGCCGCTGCCGCGAGCACGACGCGCGAGATGTCGAACGTCTCCATCAGGCCGTAGAACCCCTGGCCCTCGGCGCCGAGGCGATCCTCCTCCGGGACGAACACCTCGTCCAGGAACAGCTCGCGGCACACGATGGCGCGCTGGCCCATCTTCTTCATGGGTGCACCGAAGGTCATGCCCGCGGCACCCTTCTTGATCAAGAAGGCCGTGACACCCTTCGAGCGCTGGGTGGGGTCGGTCTTGGCGAAGACGACGTACTGGTCGGCGAGCCCGGCATTGGAGATCCACGCCTTCTGGCCGCTGATGGAGTACCCACCGTCGACCTTCTTGGCCTGGGTCACGATCGAGGCCGAGTCCGAGCCGGAGCCGGGCTCGGTGGTGGCCAGCGACGTGAACGGTGCGTCCGGCCCGGTCAGGGGTCGCAGCCACTTCTCCTTCTGCTCCTCGGTGCCCAGAGCGAGCACCGGATCGGCGAAGAAGCCGTTGGAGCAGACGAAGTTGCCGATGCCGGGGTCGCCCCAGCACAGCTGCTCCTGCACCAGGCACTGGGTGAAGACGTCGGTGAATCCGCCACCGCCGAGCTCCTCGGGCAGCATGAAGTCGGTGATGCCGATCTTCGCGGCGCTCTGGAAGATGTCGACCGGCGACACCACGTCGGCCTCGTCGACCTCACGGCCGCGCGGGCGGATCTCCTTGGTGGCGAAGTCCTTGCACAGCTCCACGATGGCGCGCTGCTCGTCGGTCAACGGCCAGTACTCGACAGCTTTGTTCGACATGTTGTTCTCTCTCATTTCCTTCGGGTGGGCCGGCTCGTGGTGAGCAGTGCTTGCTGGCAGTGCCAGGTCATGACAGGTCGGCGGGGATCATGTCCTCGGCGGCCCGGCTGTGCTCGCGGATGTGCAGCACGGTGGGACGATCGCTGCCCAGAGCCGTCGTGATGGCGTCGCTGAGATCGGCCGCCGACTCCAGGTGGACCCCGTGGCAACCCAGCGAGATCGCCAGTGCGGCGAAGTCCGGCTGCCCCAGCGCCACGGCGTGGACGGGCTCGTCGCGATCGGCCATCTCGTTGCGGATCTCGCCGTATCCGCCGTTGTCGACGATGATGATCGGCAGGGCGATGCCCAGCTCGGCCGCGGTCGCCAGCTCGGCGATCGTGAACATGATGCCGCCGTCGCCCTGCATCACGATCACCGGGGACTCAGGGTTGGCGACCTTCGCACCGATCCCGGCGGGAAGCCCGTAGCCCAGCGTCCCGACCCCGGTGGGGTACAAGAACGCGTTCGGCCGGAACAGGTGCAGATTGGCCAGCGCACCGTAGTAGCAGGCCATCGCGCTGTCGCCGGCGACGATCGCGTCGCGCGGGAGGGCGTCGGCGATCGCCGCCACGATCTCCAGCCACGGTTCACCCTCGGCCCGCGCATCGGCCTGGAATCGATCGCGCCACGTCGCTGCCCGCGCCGTTCCGTCGTCGGACCGGTGGTTGCCCGCCTCGTCGGTCAGGTGGCCGACCAGCGCGTCGAGGACCACGCTCGCGTCGCCGATCAGCGCGTGCGCAGGCACCATGTTCGTGCTGATCGAGGCCGCATCGATGTCGATGCGGACGAGCTTGTCGCCGGCGTCGGGCAGACCGAGCCACCAGTCCGCGGGCGCCAGCTCGGTGCCGATGGCCAGCACGCAGTCGCTGTCATCGATCGCTGCCAGCGCCGTGCCGTGCTGGACCGCTGCCCCCCACGACAGAACGTGGTCCTCGGGGAAGGTGCCCTTGCCGTTCGTGGTCGTCAGCACGGGCGCACCCAGCGCCTCCGCGACGGCCCTGACCTGTGCGGCGGCGCGCGAGGCACCGCCACCGGCCACGATGACGGGACGGCTGGCTGCACGCAGCACGTCGGCGGCGGCCGCGACGGCCGCGGCCGGGGCGTGCAGCACACCGGCGGCCACCGGCGGCACGACCGTGACCTCCGCAGACTCATCCAACAGGTCCAACGGGATCTCCAGGTGCACCGGGCGAGGACGACCGGTGGCCATCGAGGCGAAGGCCTGGGCGACGGCCAGGGGGATCTCCTCGACGCTGGTCACCCGGTGGCTGTAGGCCACGACTGCTGCCATGGCGGCGCTCTGGTCCTTGACCTCGTGCAGCAGACCGTTGCCGAGACCCGGGTGGCGCAGCGGCATGCCCGGTGAGATGAACAGGACCGGGATGGAGTCCGAGTACGCCTGTGCCGCGGCGGCCGCGGCGTTCAGGATCGCCGGTCCGGTGGTCGTCAGGACGACCCCTGGGCGCCCCGTCGACCGCGCGAAGCCGTCGGCTGCGTAGCCGGCGCCCTGCTCGTGCCGCGGCGAGACGTGGGCGATGCCGTGCCTGGCCAACGCCGCGTACGCGGACAGGTTGTGGGTGCCGGGAATCCCGAACACCGTGTCGAC
>JBBSRN010000206.1:0-4306 GCA_038242985.1 Propionibacteriales bacterium
AACGACGTGTCGGCGTTCATCCCGACCAACGTCATCTCGATCACCGACGGCCAGATCTTCTTGCAGTCCGATCTGTTCAACGCCAACCAGCGCCCGGCGGTCGACGTCGGCATCTCGGTGTCGCGCGTCGGCGGTGCGGCCATGCAGAAGTCGATGAAGGCCGTCACCGGTTCGCTCAAGGTCGAGCTGGCGCAGTACCGCGCCATGGAGGCGTTCGCGATGTTCGCCTCCGATCTGGACGCCGCGTCCAAGCAGCAGCTGGCCCGCGGTCAGCGCATCATGGAGCTGTTCAAGCAGGGTCAGTACTCACCGTTCCCCGTCGAGGACCAGGTCGTCTCGATCTGGGCCGCGTCCACCGGCAAGCTCGACCCGGTGCCGGTGGATGATGTCAGCCGCTTCGAGACCGAGTTCCTGGACTACCTGAAGCGCTCGCACGGCGGCGTCCTGGAAGCGATCCGCGAGTCCGGCAAGTTCGAGGACGACAACGCGCAGGCGCTCGAGGGTGCCTACGAGTCGTTCACCGATCAGTTCGAGACCTCAGAAGGCGGCTCGATCAAGGTCGGCCACGAGGAGCACGAGGCACTGGCCGACGAGGACGTCGAGCAGGAGCAGATCGTCAAGCAGAAGCGGGGCTGACACATGGCAGCGTCGGTACGAGAGCTACGAGCGAAGATCAGGTCGACCCAGGCGACCAAGAAGATCACGCGCGCCATGGAGCTCATCGCCGCGTCGCGCATCATCAAGGCGCAGCAGCGGGCAGCGGCAGCAGCGCCGTACGCGCGTGAGCTGACCCGCGCCGTGTCGGCCGTGGCCACGTTCTCCAACGTCGACCACCCGTTGACGCGCGAGAAGGAGAATCCGGCGAAGGCGGCGGTGCTGGTCGTGTCCAGCGACCGTGGTCTGGCCGGTTCGTACTCCTCGGCTGTGCTCAAGGAGGCCGAGCGACTCGTGGAGAAGCTCAAGGGCGAGGGCAAGGACGTCGAGCTGTACCTGTCGGGTCGCAAGTCTGAGGCGTACTACAACTTCCGTCAGCGCGAGTTCGTGCGGTCGTGGACCGGCTTCTCCGACAGCCCGGACTACTCAGACGCCCGCGAGATCGGCAACACCCTCGTCCACGCGTTCAACATCGACGTCGACGACCTGGGTGAGGATGAGGATCCCGAACGTGCCGTCGACGAGCTGCACGTGGTGTTCACCCGTTTCAAGTCGATGCTCACCCAGGAACCGGACGTGATCCGGTTGCTGCCCCTGGAGGTCATCGAGGGCACCGAGGCGCCATCTGGCGACGACGTGCTGCCGTTGTACGAGTTCGAGCCGTCCGCAACCGACGTGCTCGACGCGCTGCTGCCCAAGTACGTGCACAGCCGCATCTACTACTGCCTGCTGCAGGCGTCGGCCTCCGAGCTCGCCGCCCGTCAGAAGGCCATGAAGTCGGCGACCGACAACGCCGAAGAGCTGATCCAGAAGTACACCCGAACTGCCAACCAGGCCCGCCAGGCGGGTATCACCCAGGAAATCAGCGAGATCGTGGGCGGCGCCAATGCGCTGGCCGAAGCGACCGCTGGGGAGTGAGAGAGACATGACTGCCACCATCGACGAGTCCAGCTCCAACCAGGACGGCGCCGGAAGCACCACCGGGCGCGTTGCCCGGGTCATCGGCCCGGTGCTCGACATCGAGTTCCCCAGCGACCAGATCCCCGAGATGTACAACGCGCTCAAGGTCGACACCACGATCGACGGTGTCACCGAGACGTTGACCCTCGAGGTTGCGCTGCACATCGGTGACGGACTGGTCCGCGCGATCAGCCTGCGACCCACCGACGGCATCGTGCGCGGCGCCACCGTCACCGACACCGGCGGACCGATCATGGTCCCGGTCGGCGACCAGACGCTCGGCAAGGTGTTCAACACCACCGGCGACGTCATGAACCTCAAGGAGGGTGAGGTCTGGGAGGTCAAGGAACGCCGCGGCATCCACGCGAAGGCCCCGGCCTTCGACCAGCTGGAGTCCAAGACCGAGATGTTCCAGACCGGCATCAAGGTCATCGACCTGCTGACGCCCTACGTGCTGGGCGGCAAGATCGGCCTGTTCGGTGGTGCCGGCGTCGGCAAGACCGTGCTGATCCAGGAGATGATCGCCCGCGTCGCTCGCGACCACGGCGGCGTGTCGGTGTTCGCCGGTGTGGGTGAGCGCACCCGCGAGGGCAACGACCTCATCGCCGAGATGGAGGAGGCCGGCGTCCTCGGACAGACCGCCCTCGTCTTCGGCCAGATGGACGAGCCGCCGGGAGCGCGTCTGCGCGTTGCCCTGTCGGCGCTGACGATGGCCGAGTACTTCCGGGACGTGCAGAACCAGGACGTGCTGCTGTTCATCGACAACATCTTCCGGTTCACGCAGGCCGGTTCGGAGGTCTCCACACTGCTGGGCCGCATGCCGTCGGCCGTGGGCTACCAGCCCACGCTGGCCGATGAGATGGGCGTCCTGCAGGAGCGCATCACGTCCACCCGCGGTCACTCGATCACCTCGCTGCAGGCCATCTACGTGCCGGCCGATGACTACACCGACCCGGCGCCGGCCACCACGTTCGCGCACCTGGACGCCACCACCGAGCTCAACCGTGAGATCGCGTCGATGGGCATCTACCCCGCCGTGGATCCGCTGACCTCCACGTCGCGCATCCTGGATCCTCGGTACATCTCGCACGAGCACTACACGACCGCCAACCGGGTCAAGTCGATCCTGCAGCGCAACAAGGAGCTCCAGGACATCATCGCGATCCTCGGCGTCGACGAGCTCAGCGAGGAGGACAAGACGCTGGTGTCCCGCGCACGCCGCATCCAGCGCTTCCTGAGCCAGAACACCTACGTGGCCAAGCAGTTCACCGGCATCGAGGGCTCGACGGTCTCCATCGACGAGACCATCGACGGCTTCACCAAGATCTGCGACGGCGACTACGACCACGTGGCCGAGCAGGCCTTCTTCATGTGCGGCGGTCTCGAGGACGTCGACAAGAAGTGGGAAGAAATCCAGAAGGGCCTCTGATGGCCTCCTCAGCATCTGGGACGTTGCAGATCGAGCTCGTCGCCGCCGACCGCGTCGTGTGGTCGGGGCAGGCGCGTGAGGTCAGCGCTCGCACCGTCGACGGCGATCTCGGTGTCCTTCGCGGCCACGCGCCGCTGCTGTCGCTGCTGGTGCCCGGTGTCGTGGTGATCCACGACACCGACGGTGACCTGGTGCGCGCCGCCGTGGCCGAAGGCTTCTTGTCCGTGGCCGACGACCACGTGTCGATCCTCAGCGAGGACATCCTGCTCGAGGACGAGATCGACGAGTCCAAGCTCCGCGAGGAGATCGAGACCGCGCGCGCTGCCGACGACGAGGACGCAGTGCTGCGCGCCGAGGCCAAGTTCCGTACCGTCGGCAAGGCATCCTGACGACCTGAGGGGGTTCGACGTGCCACTGTGGTTGTGGTTGATCGATTCCCTCGCGTTCATCGTCGGCGGGCTCATCCTCCTCCTCGTGTGGCTGGTGCTGCGCCGGCGGGTCATCACCCAGGGCGCTGGCGGCACCTTCGACATGAGCATCAATCGCAACGTCGAGCCAGGTCCCGGCTGGATGGTGGGCTTCGCGGTCTACCGTGACGCCGAGCTGCGGTGGTACCGCAGCTTCTCCCTCTCGCCGCGCCCCCGGTGCCGATTCGCGAGGGGGACGGTGCTGATCGAGGGGCGTCGCGCACCGATCGGACGAGAGCGTCACGCCGTGCACCTGGGCCACGTCATCGTCGACAGCAAGAACGACTGCGACGCTCTGCAGCTGGCCATGAGCCCGACGTCGCTGACCGGTCTGCTGTCGTGGCTGGAGTCATCTCCGCCCGGCCAACGGGTCAACAACGTGGTGTAGATCGTGGTTCTCATTGACGGTTGGCCAGTAGTCAGTCAGAATCAGCAGGACGCCATCCCCCTAGGACGAAGCAGGTATTCCATGTTCATCAAGCGCCTCGTCGCAGCGACATTCGTCACTGCGCTGACCATGGTGGGCGTGGCTCCGGCTGCCACCGCCGCGAAGCCTGCCGACACATCGACCGTCAAGGTCCTCAAGGCACCCACGAAGCTGCCGACGAGCTTCCAGAACCGGATCGACTGGGACTGAGCCGTGAGGGGCTGAGCCCCTCCGCTCCGGCGCCCGCTCTCGACCCCGTCCCGGGTCGGCAGCGGGCGTTCCTGCGTCTGCGGCTCGCGACCGCTCGCCGCTGTTCTTGATGGGCGGCTCGCTACCGCTCGCCGCTGTTCTTGATGGGCGGCTCGCTAC
>JBBSRN010000207.1:0-4290 GCA_038242985.1 Propionibacteriales bacterium
GAGCAGACCCCCACGGCACCGGAGTCCCCGTACGGGGAGAGCAAGCTGATCGGCGAGTGGCTGCTGCGTGACGCGGATCGGGCCTACGGGTTGCGGCACACCTCGCTGCGCTACTTCAACGTCGTCGGGTCAGCGGTGCCCGATCTGTACGACACGAGCCCGCACAATCTGTTCCCGCTGGTCATCGAAGCCCTGATGGACGGCCGGACCCCACGCATCAACGGCTCTGACTACCCCACCCCCGACGGCACCTGCGTGCGCGACTACATCCACGTCGCCGATCTCGCCGACGCCCATGTGGTCGCAGCGCAGAGGCTGCTGGCCGGCGAGGATCTCGAGCCGGTCTACAACCTCGGCAGCGGCGACGGGGTCTCGGTGCGCCAGATCATGAACGCCGTCGCCCAGGCCACCGGGATCGACTTCGAGCCCGAGATCGCCGAGCCGCGCCCCGGCGACCCCGCGCGCATCGTCGCGGCCGGTGATCTCGCCGCCCGCGATCTCGGCTGGACCATGCGGCACAGCGTCGACCAGATGGTGCAGAGCGCCTGGGAGGCCCGTCAGGCACACGCCTGAGCCCCGATCAGGCGACGCAACATCGCTGGACCCCGAGGTGGACCGCACTCGCAGATCGGGACGGTATCGATTCGCGGCGCGGTCAGTTCCGTGCCGCGTGGTCCAGGCGCTCCAGGGCCTTGATCACGACGTCGTGGTCGGTGGTGCGCCACATCGGCGGCAGGGACGCTGCGAGGAAGCTTCCGTACCGGGCTGTCACCAGACGCGGATCGAGGATCGCGACGACGCCTCGATCGGTGTCGCGCCGAATCAGTCGACCCGAGCCCTGCGCCAGCAGCAGCGCCGCGTGCTGGGCCGCGACGGTCATGAATCCGTTGCCGCCGCGCTTCTCGACCAGCCGTTGGCGAGCGCTCATCAGCGGATCGTCGGGGCGAGGGAACGGGACCCGGTCGATGATGACCAGCTGGCAGGTGTCGCCGGGCAGGTCGACGCCCTGCCACAGGCTGAGCGTGCCGAACAGGCACGTCGACGGGGTCTCGGCGAACCGTCGAGCCAGCTCGGGCAGCTGGGCGTCGCCCTGGCACCAGATGTCGATGTCCGGCAGACGTTCGCGCACCTGCTCGGCGGCGGTCTCAGCGGCCCGGCGCGACGAGAAGAGGCCGAGCGTGCGGCCACCGGCTGCCTGGACCAGTGAGGTGATCTCGTCGATCTGTGCCTCGACGAGCCCGTCGCGCCCCGGCGGCGGCAGGTGCTTGGCGACGTAGAGCATGCTCTGCTTCGCGTAGTCGAACGGCGAACCGACATCGAGCCCCGCCCAGTCGTCGGCGCCCGGAGTCAGGCCAAGTGACGCCGCGACGGGATCGAAGCCGCCACCGAGCATCAAGGTGGCGCTGGTGAGCACCACGGTCTTGGTGCCGAACAGCTTCTCGCGCAGCGCGCCCGACACGTCGATGGGCGCGACGTGCAGCTGCTTGCTGCCGCGAAAGTCGCTGAGCCACAACACCTCGGTGTCGGAGGTGGACGCCATCCGCTCGGCGACGACCCGGACGTCGTCAACCATGGCCTGGGCCTGCTGGCGGCCCGCGTCGGGTTCGGACTCACCGCGGCCCGGCTCCTTCGGTGGTGCCTTGAGCGCCGAGACGCAGGCCCGGGCGGCGTCGCGGACCAGGGCGAGCGCGCTGAGCAACGGTGGCCCGGGGGTGTCGATGCGGCCTTCGTCAACGCGGGTCAGCACGTCGACCAGGGCATCGGCGGCGTCGGACAGGTCGTCGACGGCGTGGCCGTCGCGTGCGTGGGACCGGGCCCGACGAGACGCGCGCTCGACCATGTCGGCGCTCAGCTCAGAGGTGGACGCCTGCGTGACCCGTGCCGCGAGCTCGTGCGCCTCATCGACGATCACGGCGTCGTACTCCGGCAGCATCGGCACGCCGTCGATGGCGTCGATGGCCAGCAGCGCGTGGTTGGTGACCACGACCTGCGCCTCCTGGGCGTCCTCGCGGGCCAGCTCGGCGAAGCACTCGGTCGCGTGGGCGCAGCGCGCCGCGCCGAGGCACTCCCGGTGAGTGACGCTGACCTGGCGCCATGCCTGCTCGGTGTGCGCCGGGGCGGAGTCGCGGTCGCCGACGTGACCGGCCCCGGACTGCTCCTCGGCCCACTCGCGCAGCATCACGACCTCGCCGCCGAGCGTCCCCTCGGGGACCTCGATCAGCGAGCCCTGATCATCCGGCGCCCCTTCGCGCACCCGGTGCAGGCACGCGTAGTTGCCGCGCCCCTTGACCACGGCGTGGTGCGGAACGGTGTCTAGGGTCGCGCGGGCGGCGTCCTTCATGGCGGGGATGTCGCGCTCGACCAGCTGATGCTGCAGATTCAGCGTGGCGGTGGCGACCACGACCCGCTTGCCGTGCAACAGGCTGGGCACGAGGTAGCCGAGCGACTTGCCGGTGCCGGTGCCCGCCTGCACCAACAGGTGCGTGCCGCCGGCCAACGCGTCGCGCACGGCCTCAGCCATCTGGATCTGGCCCGCGCGGTCCTCGCCGCCGACCGCCTCGACCGCGGCATGGAGCACCTCGTGAACGTCAGCGGTCTCCTCAGGCATGCGGTGAGGCTATCCGGCGGGCTCGACCGACCGGGCTGCGCATCCACACCGCCGCCGGGGCACGTGTGTCCCGCCGGCGGTCAGGAGGCGTAGTCGGCCAGATCGTGGGCAAGACCGCCATCGACGAGGGCGACCACGTGGGTGCCGTCAGCCTCGTGCTCCAGCGACTCGATGTCTCCGCGTTCGTGGATCTGGTTGAGCAGATCGCCGCGTTCGTAGGGCAGCACGACCTCGATGCGTTCGGACGGCCTGGGCAGATCGGCCTCGATCGCGTCGAGCAGCTCATCGATGCCCTCACCGGTGCGGGCGCTGACGACCACCGCGTGCGGCTCGGCGTTCAACAGCTGTTTGATCACGACCGGATCGGCGGCGTCGACCTTGTTGATCACGATGATCTCCGGGACGCCGAGCGCGTCGACCTCGGCCAGCACCTCGCGCACCGCCGCGATCTGGCCGGCCGGGTCGGGGTGCGAGCCGTCGACCACGTGCAGGACCAGATCGGACTCGGCAACCTCCTCCAGCGTGGAGCGGAACGCCTCGACCAGCTGGTGCGGCAGGTGACGGACGAAGCCGACGGTGTCCGACATCGTGTAGACCCGGCCGTCCGACGTCTGGGTGCGCCGCGTGGTGGGGTCCAGCGTGGCGAACAGCGCGTCTTCGACCAGCACGCCGGCGTCGGTGAGCCGGTTGAGCAGACTGGACTTGCCGGCGTTGGTGTAGCCCGCGATCGACACCGACGGGATGTCATGGCGCTTGCGATTGGCCTTCTTGGTCTCGCGGGTGACGCTGAGCGCAGCGAGCTCGCGGCGCAACTTCGCGATCTTGGCCTGGATGCGGCGGCGATCGGTCTCGAGCTTGGTCTCACCGGGGCCACGGCCGCCGATGCCCTCGCCGCCGGCGGCCTGACCACCGGCCTGGCGGGACAGGTTCCCGCCCCAGCCGCGCAGCCGCTGGGTCTGGTACGTGAGCTGGGCGAGCTCGACCTGCGCCTTGCCCTCCTTGCTCTTGGCGTGCTGGGCGAAGATGTCCAGGATCAGCGCGGTGCGGTCGACGACCTTCACCTTGCAGCGGTCCTCCAGGTTGCGCAGCTGGCTGGGCGCGAGCACGCCGTCGCAGATGACCGTGTCGGCGCCGGTCGCCTCGACCGCGGCGCGAAGATCCTGCACCTTGCCGCTGCCGATGTAGGTGGCCGGATCGGGCTTCTGGCGCCGTTGCATCAAGGCGTCGAGGACCTCTGATCCGGCGGTCTCGGCCAGCAGCTTCAGCTCGGCGAGCGAGTTCTCGGCGTCCTCGATCGAACCCTCGGTCCAGACGCCCACGAGCACCACCCGCTCGAGCCGTAGCTGGCGGTACTCGACCTCCGAGATGTCCTCGAGCTCGGTGCGCAGGTTGGCGACGCGGCGCAGGGAGTTGCGCTCCTCCAGCTCGAGGCCTTCCAGGTCCGACGTCATGCGAGCCACTCCATCTCACCGCGGGCGACGATGGCAGCCGGGCCCTCGAGCAGCAGGTGGTCATCTGCGGTCCACGTCACGAAGACCGTGCCGCCGGGCACGTCGACGCGGTACGAGACCGGTCGCACCGTCTGGTCGACCACGGCCGAGGCGACCGCCACGGCACAGGCGCCGGTGCCGCACGAACGGGTCTCACCGGAGCCTCGTTCGTGCACGCGCATGGCGACGTGC
>JBBSRN010000208.1:0-4288 GCA_038242985.1 Propionibacteriales bacterium
GGAGATGACCGTCGGGATGCCCTCGACCCGCAGCTGGCGGACCAGCTTGTACGAGTCCGGCATCGCCTCGGCGCGGTACTGCTGGTGCAATCGGTCCTCGGTGGCGGAGATCAACCGGTCCGGAGCACTCGTGAGCGCCGCCACCAGCAGCGCGGCGCGGCCCGCATTCACAGCCGCATCGGCATGCAGCACCGTCTCGGGCAACAGCCCGCGGGCTCGTTCGGTGGCCACCGCCTGGGCCGGCACGAAGACCGTGACGCCGATCGACACGTCCAGGCGCTCCGCGGCGGCAGCAGCGCCGTCGACCCAGGCGATCGTGAGACCACCGAACTGTGCGGCGGCCACGTTGTCCGGATGTCCCTCCAGATCGACGGCGAGCTGGAACGCCGCAGCGTCATCGAGCCGCTCCGTGCCACCGCCGACCAGCGCGCGCGCCGCGGCGATCCCCCCGACGATGGCAGCCGAGGACGAACCGAGTCCCCGGCCGTGCGGGATGTGGTTGCGACAGGTGAGCCGCAAACCCGTCGGCATCTCGGCCAGCAGGTCGAACGTGGCGTTCATCGCCCGCAGCACCAGGTGCGTGTCGTCCAGCGGGACGACGCCGCAACCCTCCCCGACCACCTCGATGCTCAGTCCGTCCTCGACGACCTCGGCGGTGATCTCGTCGAACAGCGTCAACGCCAGGCCGAGCGAGTCGAAGCCCGGGCCGAGATTCGCACTCGACGCGGGGACCCGCACGGTGATGGCGCCGGAGGTGAAGCTCATGCGAGGCCGGCGGCGGCGGCCGCGGCGTGCACGTCAGCGTCGATGACCGAGTCGACGATCGACTCGACCCCGCTCAACGCCGTCTCCGTGTCCTTGAGACCGTGACCGGTGACGGTGACCGTGATGCGCTGACCGGACTCGACCTCCCCCGCGGCGGCCGCGGCCAGCAGCCCGGCCACGCCGGCGGCCGATGCCGGCTCCACGAACGTGCCGTCCCTGCTCGCGATCTCGCGCTGCGCCGCGAGGATCTGCGCGTCGCTCACCGCTCCGATGCGTCCACCGGACTCATCGCGTGCCTGCTCCGCCAGCGTCCAGGACGCCGGGTTGCCGATCCGGATGGCGGTCGCGACGGTCTCGGGGTGGGCCACCGGCGAGCCGTGCACGAGCGGCGCTGCGCCCTCGGCCTGGAATCCCCACATGACCGGGGTCCTGGTGGCCGGACCGTCGCGGTGGTACTCGGTGAATCCGAGCCAGTAGGCCGAGATGTTGCCGGCGTTGCCCACCGGGAGCACGTGCAGGTCGGGGGCGTCGCCGATCTGGTCCACGATCTCGAACGCCGCAGTCTTCTGACCCTGCAGCCGCATCGGGTTGACCGAGTTGACCAGCGCGACCGGGAACTGCTTGGCCAGCGCACGGGAGATTTGCAGGCAGTCGTCGAAGTTCCCCCGTACCTGGATGACCTCGGCGCCGTGCATGACGGCCTGCGCCATCTTGCCCGCGGCGATGCGACCGTGCGGCACCAGGACGATCGGGGTCAGGCCGGCTCGGGCCGCGTAGGCCGTCATCGAGGCGGACGTGTTGCCGGTGGACGCACAGACCACGGCTCTCGCGCCCTCGTCGACGGCGGCAGAGATGGCGGCAGTCATGCCGCGGTCCTTGAACGAACCGGTGGGGTTGTCGCCCTCGACCTTGAGCCAGACGTCGCCGTGCACGACACCGGACAGCCACGGCGAGTGGATCAACGGGGTGCCGCCCTCACCGAGGGTGATGACGTTCTCGAGCCGGGGCAGCCGGTCGCGGTACTCGTGGATGACGCCGCGCCACGGGGATGCCATCACACGCCTCCTTCGACCCGCATGACCGACGTGACGTCACGCACCATGTCCAGCCCGCGCAGCGAGGCGACGGTCGCGGCCAGCGCGGCATCCTCGGCCTCGTGGGTCACGATGACGAGCTGGGCATCGGACCCGCTGCCCTCCTGGCGCACGGTGCGGATCGAGACGTCGAACTCGGCGAACTGACCGGCGACCTGCGCGAGGACGCCCGCACGGTCGTCGACGTCGATCGAGATGTGGTACCTCGTGCGAGCGCGCCCCATCTCCAGCACCTCGAGGCGCGCATGGGTGGATTCACCGGGACCGAACACTCCGCTGCGACGGTTGCGGGCCACGGACACGACATCTCCCAGCACTGCGCTGGCAGTCGGCGCGCCCCCCGCGCCCGGACCGTAGAACATCAGCTCGCCGGCGGACTCGCTCACGACGAACACCGCGTTGTACGCGCCCCGCACGCTGGCCAGCGGGTGGTCGCGGCTGATCATGGCCGGGTGCACCCGGGCGGAGACCGCCGGCCCGTCGGGGGTGTCGCGCTTCTCGCAGATCGCCAGCAGCTTGACCACGCACCCCATGTCGGCGGCCGAGCGCACGTCGGCGGCGGTGACGTCGCTGATGCCCTCGCGGTGCACGTCGTCGATGGTGACGCGAGTGTGGAACGCCAGCTCAGCCAGGATCGCGGCCTTGGACGCAGCGTCGAATCCCTCGATGTCGGCGGTGGGATCGGCCTCGGCGAAACCGAGCCGCTGGGCCTCGTCGAGCGCTTCGCTGAAACCCTGACCGGTCGTGGTCATGGCATCGAGGATGAAGTTGGTGGTGCCGTTCACGATGCCGATGACGCGCTCGACGGAGTCACCGGCCAGCGACTCGCGCAGCGGCCTGACGATCGGGATCGCGCCAGCCACGGCAGCCTCGAAGTACAGATCGCGCTCGGCCTTCTCCGCCGCCTCGTACAGCGTGGCACCGTCCTCGGCGAGCAACGCCTTGTTGGCGGTGACCACGGAGGCGCCGTGCTCCAGAGCCGACAAGATCAGCTCACGAGCCGGATCGATCCCGCCGATGACCTCGATCACGACATCGATGTCACCTCGGGCGACCAGGCCAGCAGCGTCGGTGGTGAACAGCTCGGCAGGCACGTCGAGATCACGGTCGCGTCCGAGCCGGCGGACGGCGATGCCGGCCAGCTCGATCGGAGCGCCGACGCGCTGACCGAGCTCTTCGGCGTCGCGGGTGAGCAGTCGCGCCACCTGTGTGCCGACGACCCCGCAGCCCAGCAGGGCGATGCGGAGGGGACGACCGGCGTCCCACGACCCAGATTCCAACGATGAATGGCTCACCGGCCCAGCGTATCGGCCCCGAATGGTCACCGGTCGCCCGTCTGCGATCCTGAGACGGTGCCAGCCGTCGACAGCCTCGATCCGCGCGCATCGTTCGCCGCGGGTCTGAAAGTCGGTGTGCCGTTCTCGGTGGCCGGCGGGCTGCTGTCACTGTCGTTCGGCGTGGTCGCTCGCGACGTCGGTTTCAGCGCGTCGGCGACCATCATCATGTCGCTGGTGGTGTTCGCCGGCTCGGCCCAGTTCGCCTCCGTCGCGATCCTCGCCGGTGGCGGCAACCCGATGGCCGCGGTCGCCGCCGCCTCGCTGATGAACTCGCGATTCCTGCCCATGGGGGTCGCCCTCGCACCATCCCTGCCCGGGGGGAAGCTGCGCCGTGCCGCCCAGGCGATGACGGTCGTCGACTCGTCGTGGGCGGTGGCGGTGCGCCCCGATGGAACCTTCGACCGGTGGAAGCTGTTCGGCACGACGGCCCCCCAGTTCGTCATGTGGCAGGTCGGCACGATCGCCGGCGCCCTGGGCGGGGACCTCATCGGCGATCTCGACCGATTCGGCCTCGACGCGGTCTACCCGGCCTTCTTCATGGCCATCTTGATCCCCGAGCTGCGAGATCGCGACCGCGTCGGCGTGGCCCTCTGCGGCGCGGCGATCGCCCTGGCCCTGGTCTCCGTCACCCCTGCGGGCGTGCCGATCCTGGTCGCGAGCGCGGCTGCGCTGTGGGGCCTGCGCAGGAGAGCGGAGGGATCCGCGCCATGAACGCCGCAGTGATCTGGTGGACCATCGCCGGCGTTGCGGTGACCACGGCGGCCATCAAGGCATTCGGCCCGGTCGTCCTCGGCGGTCGTCCGCTCCCGAGCCGTTTCAGCGGAGTGATCGTGCTGACCGCGCCGGCCGTGCTGGCCGCTCTCGTGGCCACGAGCGTCTTCGCCGACGGCGATCACCTGGCCCTGGGCGCCTCGACCGTGGGTGTCGGCGCAGGCGCGCTCGTGTCCTGGCGACACGGTTCGCCCCTGCTCGCGGTGTTCGTCGCCGCCAGTGTCACCGCCCTCATTCGCGCCGTGACCTGACGCCCGTCATCTTGCTACGGTCGACCGGTGCCCCATGCCGGTGATCTGCTGACGCCCGCAACCGACTGGA
>JBBSRN010000209.1:0-4288 GCA_038242985.1 Propionibacteriales bacterium
GCTGCGCTACGCCCCCGTCGAGAAGCTCTGAACCTGCCGAAGAGCTCTGAGTCTGCCGGGAAGCGCTGAGTCCCGTCGAGAAGCTCGGGTCGGCGAGGCGTTCTGGGGCCTGACGTGGCTGGCCGGAGCTTACGGGTTGACGCCGTGCTCGCGAAGGACGGGCTCGGGATCGACCGCCCCCCCGCCGCCGGGGGGATGGATCTCCAGGTGCAGGTGCGGACCGGTGACGTTGCCGGTGGATCCGGTGTAGCCGATGACCTGGCCGGGATCGACCTTGTCGCCGGGTGTGGCCGCGAGCCGGCTCTGATGGGCGTACCAGACCTCGGTCCCGTCCGCCAGCGTGATGACGGTGCGGTTGCCGTAGGAACCCTCGTATCCGGCCGACTTCACGGTGCCGGCAGCGACCGACACGATCGTGGACCCGGACGGGCCGGCGAGGTCGAGCCCGGTGTGACGGCGTGACCACAGAGCGCTGGACTGCCCGAAGCGGGCGGTGAGGCTGTAGCCGGTGACGGGGAGGACCCACTGGTTCTGCTTGCGCTTGGCTGCCTTGTTGGCCTCGTCGCGCTCGACCTCGGCGCTCTGTTTCTCCTTGTCGACCTTGACGGCGAGCTCCTGGAGCGCCTGCTCACGCTGATCCTTCTGCGACTGGAGCTGCTTGGTGAACGTGGCCCGGTCGAAGTCGCGGCTCACGTCGACCGCGCCGGCGACCGAGGCCGCGGCGCCGTCGCCGGTGTACGACTCGGAGATCGTCTGGTACTTCCCGGCGCCGAGCGAGTCGTTGTCGGTGGCATTGCCCACTGCGGTGGACAGGAAACCGGCGGCGATCAGTACGATTGCCCCCGCCATGGCAGGGGTGGGGCGAAGTCGGCGGCGTGGTGTGCGGCGCGCGGCGGCACGTTTGCCGGTGGCGGGCCGAGGGGTCGCCTGGCGTGCGTCAAGACGGCGTTTGGGCGCTGACGACGGCACGCATGACCTCCTGGGGGATTCTGGAGTGGAACTTCACGAGCCTAACCGACGAGGTGCAGCAGGCGTAACTGAAATTGAACATTGATGCACTGGGAGTGCATATCGTGCCGATTCGCCGCTGCGGGTGTGAGGAGGACCACGGGCCCGCAGGCGTGTTGCCGCTGATTCGTCGTGCGACGATCTGGTCCATGGCGACGTGGTGCGAGGACGCGGGCCGCGACCGGGAGCAGCGCGTCGTGGTGGGCGCCTGCGGTGACGACGCGACGGCCCGTCTGGCTGCACGAGCACTGCTGCTGTCCGGGCGCGAGGTCGTGTTCGTCGGCGGTGGGCAGGACGCCGAGCAGCTCGCGCGCACTGCGGAGGCCGAGGACGCGGGGTCGATGGTCATCGACTCGACGGCCGAGGAGCGTGCCGCGCTCGAAAGGGCCCTGGTGGCCCTGGGACTCCCGCAGGTACGTGTCACCGGAATGTGAGGCACCCGACGCGCCACAGACGCTGTTCAGTGGATACAGTCGTCAAGGCTCATGTGCCGGGCGGAACGTCAGGACCCGATCGTTGCCGGACCCGACTCTGCCGGGCGGACCCTGTTCCTGGGCCGAACCCTTCTGGGCAGAACCCTTTTGGGCAGAACATTTCTGGGCCGAACGTCACTACAAGGACGGACTCACCGTGGATTTGATGGAATATCAGGCGAAGGAGCTCTTCGCCAAGCATGACGTGCCGGGTGCGCCCGGCATCGTCGCCAACACGCCCGACGAGGCCAGGGCCGCCGCAGAGCAGCTCGGCGTCTGTGTCGTCAAGGCGCAGGTCAAGGCCGGCGGACGCGGCAAGGCCGGCGGCGTCAAGCTCGCCAAGACGCCCGACGAGGCCTTCGAACACGCCTCGGCCATCCTCGGCATGCAGATCAAGGGCCTCACGGTCAACCGTGTCCTGATCGCGCCGGCGGCCACCATCGAGGAGGAGTACTACTTCTCCTTCCTGCTGGATCGCTCCAACCGCAGCTACCTGTGCATCGCCAGCATCGAGGGAGGCGTGGAGATCGAGGAGGTCGCCAAGACCAACCCCGAGGCCGTCAAGCAGATTCCCATCGATCCCGGCGCTGGTGTCGATGAGGCCAAGGCCCGCGAGATCGTGGCCGAGGTGGGATTCCCCGCCGAGCTCACCGAGCAGGCGGTCCAGACCGTCCTCGCCCTGTGGAAGACCTTCGTGGAGGAGGACGCCACGCTGGTCGAGGTCAACCCGCTCGCCCGCCTCGAGGGCGATCGCCTCGAGGCCCTGGACGGCAAGGTGTCGCTGGATGAGAACGCGGAGTTCCGCCACGACGACCACGCGGCGTTCGAGGACAAGGCCGCGGCCGATCCCCTGGAGGCGAAGGCCAAGGAGAAGGGTCTGAACTACGTCAAGCTCGACGGCGCGGTCGGCATCATCGGCAACGGCGCCGGGCTGGTCATGAGCACCCTCGACGTCGTCGCCTACGCCGGTGAGGCCCACGGCAACGTGAAGCCGGCCAACTTCCTGGACATCGGTGGAGGCGCCTCGGCGCAGGTCATGGCCGACGGTCTGGACGTCATCCTCGGTGACGAGCAGGTCAAGAGCGTGTTCGTCAACGTCTTCGGCGGCATCACCTCCTGCGACGCAGTGGCCAACGGCATCAAGGGCGCCCTGGAGCTGCTCGGCGACAACGCCACGAAGCCGCTGGTCGTGCGCCTGGACGGCAACAACGTCGATGAGGGTCGCGCGATCCTCGACGAGCTCGACCACCCGCTCGTGACGCAGGTGGAGACCATGGACGGTGCGGCCGACAAGGCCGCCGAGCTGGCCAACGGCTGAAGGGACTGACATGTCGATCTTTCTGAACAAGGATTCCAAGGTCATCGTGCAGGGCATCACCGGCGGTGAGGGCACCAAGCACACCGCACGCATGCTCGCCTGCGGCACCGACGTCGTCGGGGGCGTGAACGCCCGCAAGGCCGGCACCACCGTGGCGCACACCGATGCCGATGGCAACGCCGTCGAGCTGCCGGTGTTCGGCACGGTCGCCGAGGCCATCGAGAAGACCGGTGCCGACGTCTCGGTGCTGTTCGTGCCGCCGGCGTTCACCAAGGACGCGGTGATCGAGGCCATCGACGCCGAGATACCGCTCGCGGTGATCATCACCGAGGGCGTGCCGGTGCAGGACTCGGCTGAGTTCTGGGCGTACGCCCAGGCCCAAGCAGCTCAGGGCAAGAAGACACGCATCATCGGTCCCAACTGCCCCGGCATCATCACGCCGGGTGAGGCGCTCGCCGGCATCACGCCGGCGACCATCTCCGGATCCGGGCCGATCGGCCTGGTCTCGAAGTCCGGCACGTTGACCTACCAGATGATGTTCGAGCTGCGGGACTTCGGCTTCACCACGGCCATCGGCATCGGGGGTGACCCGATCATCGGCACCACCCACATCGACGCCCTCGAGGCGTTCGAGGCCGATCCGGACACCAAGGCGATCGTGATGATCGGTGAGATCGGTGGCGACGCCGAGGAGAAGGCTGCTGAGTACATCAGGGATCACGTGACCAAGCCGGTCGTCGGCTACGTCGCGGGGTTCACCGCTCCGGAGGGCAAGACGATGGGCCACGCCGGCGCCATCGTGTCAGACGGCGCGGGCACCGCGCAGGGCAAGAAGGAGGCACTCGAGGCCGCCGGGGTCAAGGTCGGCAAGACGCCGTCCGCGACCGCTGAGCTGATGCGCGAGATCCTGCGGGCACTCTAGGTCGTCAGCGCGCCTGACCCGAGCGGTCCGGCCGAGGGCCCTCGACACGTCGTTGTCGGGGGCCCTTGCTGATCCCGCTGCGCGCCGCGTGGGCGGTCGTGGTGCGCGGACCAATCCCGGTCCTAGTTCGGGAGACCGGTGTACTGCAGGCGGGTGCCGGCCTGGGTGGTGACACCCTGGAAGACCTTCTCGCTGACGTCGTACTCACCGGCGGGGGTGAAGGTGACCTGCGCGACGTCGGCGCCTCGGCGGATGAGGCCGACCCGGTAGTAGGCACGCTTGCCCTTGGAGACCTTGAGTCCGACCCGCCACACATGCCCAGACGTCTGGGCGGTGTCGATCGTGGCCGTCTGATCGATCTTGGCTCCGAGGTTGTCCTTGGCGCACGAGTCGATCCGGTCCTCGATCCTGGCGACGAACTTCTTGGCGGCCGCATCGTCGGCGAACCGGCCGACGGTCTCGTTCAGACCGAACTCCTGCGGCACCTCTCGGGCCTGGTAGAGCACGAAGACCCGCGCCTCGGCCGCCTGCACCTCATCGAGACTGAAGTCCGCCTTGTCGCAGACC